>DAIQNC010000341.1:893-4954 GCA_036788655.1 Ktedonobacteraceae bacterium | reverse complement strand
CTATAATATCGCTGGCGATGCGCCTGTGAGCTTTCGTCAACTGGCAACCGCCATCGCACATGCATTGAACAAACCTGAGCCACGAGGCGATATTCCACTCTGGCTCGCCAATTCTGCGTCAGACATTTTTTCGGTCATCCCCGGTTTCCAGGGGGAACGCGCTCCGCTCACACGCAGTCGCGTCAAATTTCTCACGAATAGCCGCGTATATTCTATTGAACGCGCCCGTACTAGCCTGGGCTACTCGCCCTCAGTTGGCCTGGACGAAGGGATGCAATTAACGGCGGCATGGTATAAAAAACACGGATACTTGTAAATGCGTAATAAAGGTGCTTAATGAAATCATTCGGGACATATGTAGGGTCGCGATTCATCGATTGTCCCAATAGCAGGTCAAGCGATGAATCGTGGCTCTACAAAAAGGGGATTTATGCAACCAGATAACTCGGCAGCGCAATCTGCACAAAATAATCATATACGTCCGGCACGGCTCGTTAAGCACCCACGTCATTTTTTCGATGAGGGCGAATGGGGGGTAGATGAGCACAATGCCTCTCATATCGAGCAGTCTGGAAGACAACATAGCAACGAACAGCAAGCTGATATAGCTGATATTGTCACGCAACCTGTGAAGTCGTTTCAGAGTCAGGTTTCAGCAGATGCGAACCTACAGGATGCGTGGTCTCTATCAGCACTGCCTACGACACCGCAACCCTCTCTGAACGCTGAATTTCTGCGAGATGATGTTGATATCAGCGAGCTGAGTACCAGACATATTATGCGTCTGAGCGGCATGATGAAGGCCGTTCGTCCAACTCCATTGCCAGAGCAAGTACCACAGACGCCAGCGAATGCTGCGGCATATAGCGAGGACGGTTTCTGGCCCGAAGGCATCAAGCAAGCAGGGCCAATTCCGGTTACGAATATATATGGTAGCGAACCCTTCGGGCGCACCATGCCAACATTGCCTGTACCGCAAATTGCCGTTGTTGCGAATAAAAAGCTTGAACCGCGCTGGAAAACGATGCTCAATAGCCCGGCGGTGAAGGTCGCGCTTGGTCTGCTCATCGGTATTGGTATGCTGTACCTCGTGAGTAAGTTTATCAATGTTTCGGATACTATCGCTATTCTCAAACATAGCCTGACCACGCCACGCGGTATCGCTCTCGCATTGCTGTGCGGTGTAGCATTCCTGACAGCCTTCTGTATTCGCGGTTTGCGCTGGAAGCTCTTCCTCAATCCTATTGGCAAGGTCAGCACAATCAAGGTGATTCAGTTGTTCCTGGTCGGCATATTCCTCAACTTCTTGCTGCCTGTACGCGGCGGTGAAGTGGCGAAGAGCCTCATGCTTAAACGTATCGCCAATATTCCTATCAGCCGCTCGCTGCCGACAGTCGCAATGGATAAAGCACTCGACCTGATGCCCGCGCTGTTCATCATGGCGATTGTGCCATTTCTCGGCATCCATATGGACATCAAGCTCTGGCTCATCCTGGGAGCCGTTGGTGGGCTACTCATTGGTCTCATCGGCTTTGTCGCTATTGCTGCCTGGAAGCGCATTGTTGCCATCAAGCTATTGCAGAAATTGACCAGCTTCCTGCCGAAAGGATTGAGTAGCAAGGTCGAGGGCTTCGCCACAGGCTTCGTCGATGCGCTTCTCGCAGGTGCGAGTCAGCCAAAGGTATTTCTTCCTGCCGTTGGCCTGACGATTGTTGCCGTTATCTTCGACGGTCTGTTCGCCATGCTCGCCTTCTGGACGGTTGGACTCCAGATACCCTACGGAACCGCCATTTTCGGCTATACCGTCTACAACATGTTCTACATTCTGCCCACACCGCCGGGACAGGTTGGGAGTAATGAGGCGGTTGGTTTGCTCGTCTTCCACGGCCTCTTACAACAGCCAGCCGCACCCGTCACTGCCATGTTCGTCTTCTCGCATCCGTGGACTGCGCTCATCATGACCGTCTCAGCCATGATTTGTCTCAGTGGCCTCGGCCTCACTCTCTCCAGCGCGATGAAGGTGCAGACCGAAGGCAGCAAGGCCGGGGACGCGGACACAAACGCCGCCGCCGGGTCAGGGCAGGTTGTACGTGCGTAGGTTCATCTCACATTCCTATACATCGGCACACCTCATACGCTACAATAGATACGACGAACAGAAAGAGAAATATTGGAGCAACTCACTCATGTCTATGCAATCGACGCAATCGGGAATTATTCGTATCCTTCTTTGCGAAGACCAGACCTTGATGCGGCAAGGTCTGCGCACGATTCTTGAGTTAGAGGACGATTTTGTGGTTGTCGGTGAAGCAGTCGATGGCGAGGATGCCGTGAAGCAGTATCAATCGCTTCAACAGTACGGGCAGGGGCCGGATGTCGTCCTCATGGATATCCAGATGCCACGCATGAACGGGGTCGAGGCGACAGCGATTCTTACTGTGCAAGATACGACCGCACGAATCATCATGCTCACAACCTTTGATTATGAAGACTATGTGTTCGAGGCGGTTAAGGCTGGTGCGATGGGCTACCTGCTCAAAGATGTTCCTTCGCACGAACTTGCCGGAACCATTCGCAAGGTCTATGCAGGTGAGCCGTTTATCCAGCCTAAGATAGCGACTCGTCTGCTTATGGAACTTGGGCGTAAGGGACGTATTTCATCTCCTACACCTGTGCCATCCACCAATGCTACTGTCCCCACAACTCCCATAATTTCTACAACTCACGCAGGTACATCGCCACATGTATCTCCTGCCGCAATCCTTGCATTACAAAATGACGTGTCAGAGGAACTCAGTGTGCGTGAAATTGAGGTTCTCAAGCTGCTTGCCGCCGGAGCCAGTAACCGCGAGATTGCTGATACGCTCGTGCTTGCCGAGGGAACCGTCAAAAATCACGTCTCGAACATCCTGAGTAAGTTACACGCCGAGAATCGCACACAGGCCGCGAACATGGCGCGAAAACGCGGATTGATATAATAAAACATATGCCTACCCTATTCGCACAGTAACATACGCTTCCCTGCTGTGCTATTCTAAATAAAAATGGAGTTGTGTGATGGCCCAGGTGTATGTACCCGATAATCCGCGTGAGCGTGAGCAGCTTCAAGGTGGCACTGGCCCATTGGAAGAGAAACATCGTAGAAGGCACACATCGCGCCGTCTGGGATTTATCGACCTGACTATATTTCTGGCGTTTATCGCTATTGTGACGTTTCTCGTTGCAGCCGCCGCCCGGTGGAGCGCACCTCTTACACCGCAGGTCGCTATCAGCTTCTCGCCGACTGTCCTTCCTTTATACGCAGCCTATTCTCTGCTGCGTATGATGCTTGGCTACCTGCTTTCACTCATCTTTACTCTTGTGTATGGACATGTTGCAGCGACAAATCGACGGGCAGAAGCCGTCATGGTTCCTGTGCTGGACATTCTACAGAGCATCCCTATCCTCTCATTTTTGCCTGTCGTCATTCTCGCGCTCGTTGCCGCCTTTCCGCATTCCAATGTTGGGCTTGAACTGGCGAGCATCATTCTTATCTTCACCAGTCAAGCATGGAATATGACGTTCAGTTTTTATCACTCCGCCCGTACACTTCCTACCGATTTGAAGGAGTTTTCGTCGATAGCTCGCATTCGTCCCTGGCGACGCTTTCTGGTGTTAGAAGTTCCGACGGGCATGATTGGCCTGATATGGAACAGCATGATGTCCTGGGCCGGGGGCTGGTTTTTCCTCATGGCCTCGGAGCAGTTTACGCTAGCTGGCCCCCACGGAAGCCTCTCGTTTCAGTTGCCGGGTCTCGGCTCCTACCTGCAAGCGGCAGCCAATGCAGGGAATACACCTGCGCTCTTACTCGGCCTTCTGACGCTCATTGTGCTGATTATTCTGCTGGACTTTTTCTTCTGGCGTCCGCTTGTGGCATGGGCAGATAAGTTCAAAGTAGAGATGAGCAGTGGAGCCGATACGCCTCAATCGCCCGTTCTCGACGCCTTACGCCGTTCTGCACTTATCGACATGCTCAATCGCCGCGTGTTCGCTCCTGTTGGCGCATTTCTCGCATGGATACT
>DAIQNC010000341.1:0-883 GCA_036788655.1 Ktedonobacteraceae bacterium | reverse complement strand
CGCTTGCAGCCGCTTCATGACTCATCAGTAGCAATTGATGACAGTGAAATGCAGAAGGGACAGGGAGTACGTCAGCCTCTAACTGCAAAGCGTATCATTTCATGGATTCTTTTCGTGCTGGTAGCTTTGCTGATACTGGCTGGTTTCCTGTTCATGTTCCGCCTGCTTGTCCAGGTATCGCTGGCAACGTGGGGAAGCCTTATCATTGCAACACTCGCAACGTGGCTTCGTACCCTTATCGCGCTGCTCATCGGTGTTGCCTGGACGCTTCCCGTGGGAGTCGCCATTGGACTATCGCCGAAGTGGTCGCGTCGTCTACAGCCTGTGGTGCAGGTGATCGCGTCGATACCCGCAACTGCCCTGTTTCCTGTCCTGCTACTCGCACTGGTCGCACTTCCAGGTGGACTTTCGCTCGCCGCTGTGCTACTGATGCTACTGGGAACACAGTGGTATATCCTCTTCAACGTGATTGCAGGAGCAATGGCGGTTCCCGGTGATTTACGTGAAGCCACGACTGTCTATCATGTGAGTGGCTGGCGACGATGGCGTACACTCATTCTACCAGCCGTCTTTCCGTATCTTGTCACGGGTCTCTTAACGGCAAGCGGTGGTGCGTGGAATGCCAGCATCGTCTCTGAATATGTGCAATTTCAAAATCATACAGTCAGTACGGTTGGCCTGGGAGCAAGTATTGCTGAGGCGGCGGCATCTTTGAACTATCCTGTATTACTGGCAGGAACGCTGCTCATGGCAATTGTCGTCGTCGTCATCAATCGCGTCCTCTGGAAGAGGCTCTATACGCTCGCGGAGCGTCGCTATACATTAGCATGAACCTTCGTAGACCCCGATTTATCGATTGGGTGGTATCAGCCGTGACCCAATC
>DAIQNC010000340.1:0-4955 GCA_036788655.1 Ktedonobacteraceae bacterium | reverse complement strand
GGACTTTCGGAACGAGTCACGGCACTTGATGGACACTATGAGTCTGGTTCCCTGGTTCAGGGTGGATTCCGTCTTTTTGCATCTGTTCCACTTATACAGAAGCGTCAGGAAACGGATTATGAGAACAGGTCTTTAGAGAGGAGCTAGCTGGCATGATTCGCGTGTTATTAGCAGAGGATCAGGCAATGGTACGTGGTGCGCTTGCGGCTTTGCTGACACTTGAAGGCGACATAGAGATTGTTGCCGAGGTTGGACGTGGCGATGAGGTTGCAACGGTAGCATGTGCCACAAAGCCCGATGTTGCCCTGCTTGATATTGAGATGCCGGGATGCGATGGTCTCACTGCTGCCGCCGCATTACACACCCAACTACCAACGTGTCGCGTCCTCATCCTGACCACCTTTGGTCGTCCTGGCTATTTGCGAAAAGCAATGGAGAGCGGCGTTGTGGGCTTCCTACTCAAAGATGCGCCTGCGACACAACTTGCTACAGCTATCCGGCGTGCTATGGCAGGTGAGCGAGTGGTCGATCCCTCGCTGGCAATGGCGGCATTGAGCGAAGGAAATAACCCATTGACTGAACGAGAACGCATGGTATTGTCAGCAGTGACACATGGCGCAAGTATCGCCGAAGTTGCATCGTCGCATTTTCTTTCAGAGGGAACGGTGCGAAACTATCTCTCGGTAGCTATTCAGAAGTTGGGGGCACGTAACCGTATCGAAGCAGCGCACATCGCGGAACAGAAGGGATGGTTATAGCAAAGTATTCCCTATATCTGTAGTCCGACGATTTATCGCGGACTACAGATAATATACCAATCTGTCCATCTGGCAAGACAAGCCCATTCGTAGCACGGTGATTTATCACTCGCGTCTCCATATATAATGAAGCAACGCGAGTGATAAATCACCGTGCTACGAAGCGGAGACGCGAGTGATAAATCACCGTGCTACGAAATTTTAAATTTGTTCTCAGTGTGTTCGCGCTAACTGTTTCTTTGGTGGGATATGCACCGGGCGACCTTCGACGGCAAGCACAGCCTCGCGGATGCCTTCGCTCAGGGTCGGGTGCGGGTGAATCGTCTCGATGATTTCGTCTCCGGTCAGTTCGCCACGCATAGCAACAGAGAATTCTGAGATGAGGTTGGTCGCATCAGGCCCGATGATATGCGCTCCCAGAATTTCGTCGTACTTGCCCATAATGACCTTTGTGAAACCGTCGGTCTCGGCAATAGCAACGGCCTTGCCAATTGCTGTCCACGGGAAGCGTTCGACGCGCACATCTGGATATTTTTCTTTCGCCTGTGCCTCGGTCAAACCGACAAAGGCGACTTCCGGGAAGGTATAAATGGGGTTCGGCACAACGTTGTAGTCCATAGTCGCATTATGACCCATCGCGTTATCGGATGCGACTTCGCCTTCCATTGAGGCAACGTGAGCGAGACCTGCGCCATGCACAAGATCGCCAATGGCAAAGATGTTGGGCAGGTTCGTCTCCATACGCTCATTAACGCGCACACGTCCACGATCTGTATCGAGTCCCTGCTCCATCAATTGTTGCAAGCCGCTTGTGTTGGCAAGGCGACTTACGGCCATCAATACATACTCGCCTGAGAACGATTGTTGCCCCTTTTCGGTTGAAGCGATAACTTTTTTCATGTTACCATCGTCTTCAATCGCCTCGACCTTTGCACCCGTAACAATCTCGATGCCCCGACGAGTCATGATACGCACGAGTAAGCGGCGTACCTCTTCGTCAAGCGGAGCCAGCACGTTTGGTAGCATCTCAAGAATCGTGACCTTCGTGCCGAGTGCATTGAACATGCAAGCCAGTTCCATACCGATGACGCCACCGCCCACACAGATGAGGCTCTCTGGCGTCTTCGGCAGGTTCCAGCAGGTATCGCTATTCATGACGTTGCGTCCGTCGATACCGGGCATTTTTGGTAGGAAAGGAACAGAACCTGTAGCAAGAATGATTTTATCTGCGTCGAACTGCTCCTGCGTCCCATTATTCATCGCAACCGTTACAGTACGCGAGGCATCGACGTTACCGAGGCCATCGTAGACATCGACGTTATTGCCTTTCATCAGCACACCAACACCGCTCGTCATGCGCTTGACGACTTTATCTTTGAAGGCAACGGCCTTCGTCATATCGAAGGTAGCTTGCTCTGGGAGATGAATGCCAAGTTCATCGAGCGATTCTAAGCTATGCATCACCTCTGCGATATGCAACATAGCTTTTGAGGGAATACAACCGACATTGAGGCATGTGCCGCCAAGATACTGCTTTTCGACGATAGCAACCTTCGCTCCCAGTTGCGCAGCCCGAATTGCGGCGACGTAACCACCTGGGCCAGAACCGATGATCGCAACATCGTAATGTTTGTTAGCCATAAATTACTCCTGAAATTATGTAAAGGTAATATGTGTTGGAGATGAGCTACTGGATGTGTTCTCTTCCTCTCGTTTGAACACACTTAATAGCATCCTAAACTGTGCAATGCGTACTGTATGTTTGCTGTAAGTATATCACGTTTCCGCTTACGATGGCCTTTTAGGACTACTTTCACATGTTTGTAAGAAAAACGTAACGGTCAGACGTATATATCTATAGAAACACCAATGCCCATGTAGGCCTTGACATATAAAAACAAACACTCTATACCTATGTATTTTCTCTTCCGGTATTCATGTATACGTGGCAGTGGAATAGTGTCAACTCATGTGGATTGAAGTGGGGCGAATATAGCACAGGTCAAATGCACCTGGCAACATATATCAAGGGGGAACATATCATGGCGACCACAGGCGAATTACGCGCCATCATTGCAGATCTGGAACTTGTTGAAATTGGCGATGCTGCCAGTTATCTTGGTGAAGAGGAAGAGGAACAATCAGCCGTTTTTATCTCATCAGAACCTTTAACTGAAAAGCATACCGATACGTGCAATTGTATATCGTGCCAAATTTTAAGATCGTAATTGTAGGGGCGTTATAAAATAACGCCCCTACAGTTATTTCTGCTCGTAAGTCGCGCTCTTCAATATCTTGATACGCTTTTCTACATTCGGCATTCCACTTTCTTTCATCTGCTGTATCACCAGGTCTATATCATATGGAACACGACGATGTTCAGTGTGCCACTTCTCATTGCTCCATTCGAGTATTGCATACGATGCACGTGAGTCCTCATCGCGTGGAAGGCCGCAGCTTCCCACATCCACTAACAGCAAATGCTGCCAGTGGCGCACATATGCAACGTGGAAGTGTCCGAAGGCGACAACACCTATGGATTTGTCGAGTTCACCGAGGTAATGTTCCAGCGTTTCTTCTGATGCCGAGGGAAAAATTGCTTCGTACAGATTCAATGGATTTGCATGGCAAACAAGGACATCACTTTCCGGTACATGCTCTGGATTTTTGATAAGATACGATGTTGGTAGTGATGCAAGATATTTGATGCCCACTGCTCCAATCTGCTCTCGCGTCCACTCGACCATAGCACGTTTTTTTGTGCCTTTTTTGGGTCTCAATGTCACAATATCCTCATCGACATTTCCCTGTAACACTGGACACTTGAGGTCACGCAACATCATTAACACTTCGCGTGGACGTGGCCCATTGAGACAATTATCGCCCGCTATGACCATTTCATCGACTGGAGCCTGTTGAGCAATATCTCGCAATACCGCCTCGAACGCTACCTGATTTCCGTGAATATCTGATATGATAGCTACACGCATGAAATTTATACCTTCAATGCATTGTGATAATTTCGTTACACATAAAATATGTTCCCTATGAGTAACGAAATGGAGTGCAAAATATGTTCCCATATGCTAAACGAGAGGACATGCAAAAATGCTTCATCGTATCGGTGTGATTTCAGATACACACATTCCGCACTTCAAATCGCTACCAGAAGCTGTCTGGACGTTTTTCGATGGAGTCGAGTCCATCATTCACGCTGGCGATCTTTCAATACTATCGGTTCTTCATGAATTGGAGACCATTGCACCTGTCATTGCAGTGCAAGGCAACATCGAGGACGATGAAGTTATTTCCTTATTGCCTATTAAGCGTGAATTTATTGTAGGTGGATGCCGTATCGGAGTCGTGCATATCCTGGGAGATACCAGAACACGAGAACGCATGGCGCGTTTAGAATTCCCTGATGCGCGTTGCGTCGTCTTCGGGCATAGTCACATTCCCTACAATCAGGAACATAATGGGCAACTCCTCTTTAATCCGGGGAGTGCAAATGACCGAAGAAGACAACCAACGTGTAGTCTGGGTATGCTGGTTGTGGATGATGAAGTGAAGTCGATACGCGGAGAGATTATTCTGTTGTAGGGACAGATTCATCACGTCCGCTTGAACCAACGAACATCGACCATCACTACGCAGACGTGATACATCTGTCCCTACGACGCATCCATATCATCGTGTTCATGTCTAAATTCCTCAAAATCACGCACATGTCCTGCGTCTATATCGGCCTGTGAAAGTGCCAGTTCTTGCACTAGCTCATCTGTGACCTCTACATATGTTACATCATCAAAAAACGCCCGTGTATCTCCATGCCAGACACGAAATGCTTCTGGAATACGGCTCACATGTCCAGGGTCGAGCTGCTCTGGCAATTCATGTTCAGCAAACCATCCTATTTCCAACACTTCATGAGCATATGAGGGTGGGTCTACCCTTGCCACATCTAGTAATGGATGGCAGAGAAACGACATCTGATAGAGGTGATAGAGCGAAGGAGTACCACAGAAACGAGAGTCATAGACACCTACAAGAGCAACAGGTTCACATGTATATCCCGTCTCTTCCAGCACTTCGCGTATCGCACCCTCGGCAGGGGTTTCACCTACGTCTAATGCGCCACCTGGCATAGCCCACAATCCGTTGTCAGCACGACGGATGAGTAGTATTTTTCCAGCATCG
>DAIQNC010000339.1:0-4964 GCA_036788655.1 Ktedonobacteraceae bacterium | reverse complement strand
CTTCGTTGTCTCTGGCATGGAAGACTTGAAAGACTCCGAAAATGCGGGGTCTGTGCATGATCTCGAAGATGTAGCTCTACACATGCCAGCACAGGAACGTGCTAGCATCGCGCAACAGGCTTACCACCGCGTCTTCTGGCGAGCCTCGATCTCGCCCGAAACCGCCATCGAAGGCATGTACATTGTCACAAAGCCGCATCTCGCCCTGGAGCGCACCGACAGCGTTGCAGTAGGAACCGCATAATCCCTGTAGGGGCGTTATAGAATAACGCCCCTACAGATGTTTTCGTATCATCAAACTATGCTTTAGATTTTATTTATTATTTCATTTTACACGTACAGGGGGCAATTTATGGACGATGCTAATAAGCCCGCAGGTGGTGGGGTTATTCAATTTACACGTGGCCCACTTGCCGGAAGCGTTTTCACGCTCAACAAGCTCACTACATCAATTGGGCGCGATGCAACGAACGATATTATCGTAAAAGATGACTTACAGGTATCGCGTAAACATATTCGGCTGCTCTACAATAATGGTGTATGGAGCGTCGAGAAGCATCAGAACGCGAATATTTTGACTATTGACGGACAGCAGATACCACAGGCGGCGATACTACAGAATAACACGACAGTTGGACTGGGGCAGGATACCAGCTTCGTGTTTAAGCGTCAGGGTCAGGCTCCGCAGGCATCGTTTATTAGCTCACAACCACTGCAACGTCCCGCACCTGTTCAACCGTCTATACACGGTTCGCAACCACTGACACCACAGATGCCTCTGTCACCGATGCAACAACAGCCATTTCCGGGACAACCATACCAGCCATCTCAACCGCTTCCGCAATATCCAGTACAGGCATCATCACCACTGACGCCTATTGCATCTATCGCTCCTGTGCAGCCAGGAAATGGTGGGACACAGCATATATCTGCAACGGCTATAGGCCCGATATCGGCGAGTGATACTGTCATCGGTACGCCCTTTTCGCCCGGTGGACAACAAGCCGTTCCTTCGCTCATTATGACGACGAATATCGACAATAATAAGCAGCGATTTCGACTCGATAAGCCTGTGATAAACGTTGGCAAGGATAACGCGAAGACCAACACCTTCAATGACATCAATATCTCTTATCCTATTATTTCATCGCGTCACTTTCAGGTAGTACGTCAGGGAAACGATCTTGTGCTGATTCATCCACACCCGGAGCGGCAGCAGACGGTCAATGGACTGATGTATAAAGGATTGAGAATCCTCGGTCATGAGCATTGGGAACATGTGCTTGCCCCCGGCGATATCTTCCGTATTGGCAATGAGCAGGGGACGCTCATTACGCTCACCTATGACGATGGGAGTGGCGTACAGGAAGAGCAAGCACCGCCTGTGCAGGATATTCTGTTGCGAAATGTCAAAGAGTTGACTATCGGACGCAAACCGGATAATGCGGTTGTTCTGCCTCATCCACAGGTATCGGGCCATCATGCGTTGCTCAAACAAGAGGGTGGAACCTATCGCATCACCGATCTGAACAGCACCAATCACGTGTATGTCAACAGCGTTCAGACGGCAGACCAGTTGCTCAAACTGGGAGATGAAATCCGCATCGGCCCCTACCGTCTCGTCTACGATGGAAACAGATTACGCCAATTTGACGAGAGTAATTTCATTCGTATCGACGCACGGAACCTCAAGAAGACAGGCAATAACAACGTTACGCTCCTCGACGACATCTCGATAGCCATACCGCCGCGCAAATTTGTGGCCCTCGTGGGTGGCTCCGGTGCTGGCAAATCGACGTTGATGGACGCGCTGAACGGGTTACGACCTGCACAGAGTGGACAGGTACTGTATAACGATATGGACTATTACCGCAACCTCGCCGCGTTCAGCAATCAGCTTGGCTACGTGCCGCAGGACGATATCGTTCACAAAGACCTGACCGTCGAACGCGCACTCTACTATGCGGCGCGGATGCGTCTGCCGAGCGACTTCACGAATGAGCAGATTCAGCAGCGCATCAACGAGGTACTGGAAGATGTGGAGATGACGCGACGGCGCAAACTGCTCATTAAGAAGCTTTCTGGCGGTCAGAGAAAGCGCGTCTCTATTGCGCTCGAACTGCTGGCGAATCCTGGTATCTTCTTCCTCGACGAGCCAACATCGGGTCTCGATCCCGGTCTGGATCGTCGTATGATGCTGCTCCTTCGCAAGCTTGCCGATGCAGGTCATACAATTGTGCTGGTGACGCACGCGACAAACAATATCAAGACATGCGATTACGTGTGCTTCCTCTGCTCCGGTGGGCGTCTGGCCTATTTCGGGCCGCCCGAAGAGGCAAACGACTACTTCGGCAAGAGCGATTTTGCCGAAATCTATACGAGCCTCGAACCGACTGAGGACAATCCCGATATTCCAGCAGAGGCACAGGTGCGCTTCAAAAACTCGCCTCTCTACAAGCAGTATGTCGAGGAGCCGTTGCGAAACGCGGGGCAGGTAACGGCAGCGCGTCCGGCTCTGGCAGCGAAACCAGTGGGGCAATCAGCACAGGCAGCACAACCCGTGACGAAAAAAGCAAAAGTGGTGAAGCGTGGCAATCCCTTTACGCAATTTGGTCTGCTCTTTCAGCGCAACATGGAACTGCTCATCAATGATCGCGGCAACCTGATTATCCTGTTGCTCCAGGCTCCGCTCATCGCACTCTTCCTGATGCTGCTCATCTACTTCGAGGTTGGTACGGGTCTCTTTGATGCCAATAAGGTCATTCAGTGTACGCCACAACTCATCAGTTCTTCGTTTGTGACGCAGCAAAATCCAAGTGGCGTTGTGGGCATTACCAGAGCGAAGGGGGCGAAGGATAGCGATACGGTTGATTGCAACAAAATTATCGCGTACCTGCAAAACAACACCGATGGCGTTCCGAATGTTGATGGGACAGCAAGCTCGAATGGAACCATTTACGCGAGCAAACATGGTGGTGTCACGAATGCGCTACAGGACTTCATTGTACCTGGAAACGTTAACCCACAACGCGCATTGTTCATCATCGCATTTGTCGCAGTTCTTTTCGGGTGTATCAATGGCACACGCGAGATCGTGAAAGAGGCGTCTATCTATCGACGTGAACGCACGGTCAATCTAGGCATTATTCCCTATATATGTGCAAAGGTGTTTGTCATGGCACTGTTCGCACTGTTCCAGAGTGCCGCGCTGCTCTTTATTGTCAACGCCTTCGAGCCATTACATCAGGGAATATCGTTGCCTGTGCTGCTGGAGATGTACATTACCATCGTACTAAGTGGTTTTGCAGGTCTGATGATTGGTCTCACTGCTTCGGCCTTCGCACCAAATGAAGATACCGCAAATAGTCTATTGCCGTTCATTCTGATACCACAGGTCATTTTTGCAGGTGTTGAAATTCCGCTCAAGGATTACGCCTTGCAGATAATTGCCTTCCTCTTTCCCACGCGCTGGGCAATGGCGGCAATGGGGTCGTCAATTGGCCTACACGCAGACAAAATTGGTGGTGACAAGCTCTTCGGCAATGATTACACCTATCACAGTACACTCTTCTCGACGTACAGTCAGAGCGACGCCTGGCATCGTCTCCTGCTCTCATGGGGAGCTCTCGGTGCAATCGTCGTCGTGCTTGCCATTTTCATCGGAGTCGCGCTCAAACGAAAGGATGTGCGCGTGTAAGAAAACCATGTTGTGCCGTGATGTATCACGGCTGTGTGGTTTGATGGACAGCCGTGATATATCATGGCACAACATGGGACGGATGTGATAAATCACGGCACAACATGCCCAACCTATATTTATTGACCATGCTTGTAATACATCATATAAAGGAGAACGTATGAAAAGACGACGAGTGGTTGTTACAGGGTTGGGTGTGGTTGCACCCAATGGGATCGGAAAAGAGGCGTTCTGGGATGCAAACGTTGCGGGTCGCTCAGGAGTCAGGACAATTAGCCGCTTCGATGCCTCGAATTTACTCTCGCGCATAGCTGGTGAGGTTGCCGACTTCGAGCCGCTGGCCTATGGACTTACGCCACTTGAGTGTAACTATATGGATCGCGGCACACAGTTTGCCATCGCTGCCTCAACGCTCGCGCTGGACGATGGAAACCTGACCGCATTGAGCGAGGATGAGCGAGACAACATGGGTGTCTATATAGGCAACGCGATGGCGTATGTGGAAGAGGCCGAGAAGTTCTGGATGAAAATTACCGACAATGGAGAACACGAGCCACGTTTGACGGAAGAGCAACGTGATTTCATTCCCGTCTCGTTGCTGATGACACATGCATCCGCTACAACAATTGCAGCTCATCACCAGTTGCACGGACCATGCACCGTCATTGCGACAGGCTGTTCGGCAGGCGCAGATGCGATTGGGGAAGCGGTATGGGCTATTCAAGAAGGGCGTGTAGATCGCATGCTCGCAGGTGGTACAGACTCATCAATTTTTCCTATGGGCATCACCGTCTTTACGAATATCGGCGCGATGAGTACGCGCAATGATGAGCCGGAGTGTGCATCACGTCCTTATGATGGGAACCGCGATGGCTTCGTTATGGCTGAGGGTGCGGCTGTGCTATTACTCGAAGAGCGCGAGCTTGCCCTGGCACGTAACGCACACATCTATGCTGAGGTGATTGGCTTTGCCTCAAATACCAATGCTCATCATATGACCGCTCTACCGGAAGGTGGCACACCTCTGCAACACCTGCTACGTCGTGTTCTTGATGAGGCGCATGTCTCGTATGAGCAACTCGACTACATCAACTCGCACGGAAGCTCGACGCCAGACAATGAAGTTGCGGAGACGGCAGCGTACAAAGCGGTCTTCGGGGAACGCGCCTATGCTATTCCGATTAGCGCAACCAAGTCGATGATCGGGCATACGCAGGGGGCGGCGAGTGCGATTGAAGCCGTTGTCACCACACTTGTTCTCGAACAC
>DAIQNC010000338.1:0-4974 GCA_036788655.1 Ktedonobacteraceae bacterium | reverse complement strand
AGTCATCCCACTATTTTACCACTGATTCGACGTCGAGTCCCTAACAGGCTCTAGCAAAATTGTAGGGTGACACATATCGATCACGTCACGGCATGTTCTACTATGTGATCGATAAATCGTTACCCTACATATTATAAGGTGAACACCTGAGAAACATTCAGGTGTTTGTAAGGAAAAGTGTGTCTTCGTTCAATCATACGCAATGTGTTCCAGCTATGCTTCTTTTGTATACGTGAGGCAACATACTGGCAAATTATTACAGGAGCGTAGAGAGCGAACATGTCGCAAGGAAAGAAACCCACTGTATTACTCGTCGAGGCCGATACGACGCTACGACGACTCATCACGTTAGGATTGCAGCACCGTGGAATGCGTGTGATAGAGGTGGAGCCATCGGCAGATGTTGCACTTCAAGCGGCTCAGGACGATGTAGACCTGCTCGTATTCGATGTAGACAACGAGATATGGAGTGATTGGTCTCTATTGCAGGAAAATATTCGCACTCTCACGCCATTTATCAATTTGCCAACAATTTTGCTTGCCTGGGAGAATATGCCTGCTCAGTCGTCCTCAATGACAGCAACGCTTGTCGCGTCTCCCAACGTGGTATGCATGCAAAAGCCTTTCGATGTTCGTATTTTGCATACTCATATCGACCAGCTACTCATCTCACAGCAAGAACGCGAGGCGATTGCCCTTGCAAACGTCGAAGCTGCTTTACTCGCTACGCCTGTACGTCCCGCACCGACTATCTGGCCTATTGTTGCTGCGCTTGGTCTACTCATCGCTTTCATCGGTATAATGTTCACGCTCACTGTAACTGCTGTCGGTATCCTTATCCTCGTTACTGCACTGCTTCTCTGGACACTGGGAACGCAAACGCCGACACAACCGCGAAGAATCCCCATCCCTGCTTAAAAAGCAGCAGACCTTGCCGAATTAGCTACACCTGAGTCACTCTTTACACTCCTTTGTTCGTGTTCATACTGTCTCAATCAAGCGACAGGTTAAAGTTCCACAAATGAACATAGATACAAAGGAGTTTCACAATGCAAAATACTACAAACCTTAACGGGCTTCGTGTAGCTATAATCGTCTCCAACGATTTTGAGCAGGCCGAGTTTACTGAGCCGAAAAAGGCACTCGAACAGGCTGGCGCAAAGGTCGTCGTGGTTTCGCCAAATTCAGGACAGGTCAGAGGCATGAATCATGATCAACCTGCTGATACCTTCCCCGTTGATATGGCACTCGATCAGGCCAATCCAAACGATTTCGATGCGGTGATGCTTCCTGGTGGCGCGTTGAACGCTGATTTTCTACGAATGAATCCGAAGGCACAGAACTTCGTGAAGACGTTCGATAGCAACAACAAACCGATAGCGTTCATCTGTCACGCGCCCTGGCTGCTCGTTTCATCGAATCTCGTCAAGGGGCGCACACTGACGAGCTATCAGACAATACAGGACGATATTCGTAATGCGGGCGGTAACTGGGTCGATCAGGAGATGGTACGTGACCGCAACTGGGTAACGAGCCGTAGCCCGAAAGACCTGGGGGCATTCAATCCGGCGATGGTTTCGCTCTTCGCTGAATATGCAAATACGAGCGCAAGCAAGAAATAGCGATACAGGGGCATTCATGCTTCTTGGCAAGGGGCCCAAGGCATAACTCCCCCCTTTTTGTGAACAAGAGGAAGGTGTAGAACATGAAAGCAGTTGTTTTTCACGGTTTAGGGGCGTACCCTTGTGGTCGCTCGTGTAGATTGTGTGTAAATGAAACTTGTCTTCCCATAGACACGTGACATACAAAGAAACATAATAGACAAAGGGGACGTGAGTAATCGCGTCCCCCGTATGTGTATACAGGAAAACGTGTAGTTTCAATTGGAGGTGTTTCCTTATGGCGGGTGAGTCAAAGACGACAACGGATCATAAAACAATTCAAGCATGGGCAGAGGCACGCGGCGGTCAGCCTTCGACGGTCAAGCGCACTGAACAGGGCGATGAGGCTGGTGTCCTGAGAATAGATTTCCCTGGTTATAGCGGTGCTGGATCGCTTGAACATATTAGCTGGGACGAATTCTTTCAGAAGTTCGACGAAAAACATCTCGCGTTCCTCTATCAGGAACATACTTCAAGCGGTGAAGAGAGCCGTTTCTTTAAGCTCGTGAGCCGCGATACTGCCGAACACAAGGCACATTCATCTCACGCAACGCACGAGAGTCACAGCACCTCGAAGAGCGATAAGAAGGATGACGAGAAAGAGAGCAAGTCTCACTCCTCACATACGAGTACGCATAAGAAAGAGGATGAGAAAGAGAGTAAGGCGCACGCTTCTCATAAGGATGATAAGAAGGAAGACAAAAAGGAAAGCAAGACCCACAAATAAATCTGTAGGAGTCATAATTTATTACACCTCCGTACCCGTTCAGTAACACAAATCTTGAACGGGTACGGGGGTGTAATAAATTATGACTCCTACAGATTAGCCGACGACGCTGCCAAGCGTCAGGCCGTTGCGCCAGTAGCGTTGCAGTAGCAAGAAGCCGACGACGAGCGGAATAACGGAGATGAGCGAGCCTGTGACCAGGACGCTATAGACGTGCTGTTGTGCGCCACCACTGGTGTAGGAACTATTCCAGGTTGCAAGTCCGACGGTGACAGGGTACAGAGCCGGGTTGCTGACCATGACGTATTGCAGGAAGTAGTTTGTCCAGACGGCAACGAACTGGAACAGGAAGACTGTCACGAGGGCTGGCGACATGATGCGAATTACGATGGACTGGAAAATGCGAAATTCTCCTGCGCCATCGACACGAGCGGCGTCGAGCAGAGCATCAGGAACCGAAGATGCGGCATAAATACGTGCAAGATAGACGCCAAAGGGACTGACGATGCTCGGCAGAATGATGGCCCAGTAGGTGTTGACCAGATGAAGGCCACTCATCAACAGGTAGAGTGGTAGCACGAGAGCAGGTGCAGGAACAAGAATTGCTCCCAGAATAATCGAGAAGATGAGATTTTGCCCCCGGAACACGAACTTTGCCAGGGCATAGCCTGCCATCGCCGAGAAAAGTGTGCCGAGCAGTGCGCTTGCACTTGAATAAATGAACGAGTTCAGCAGCCAGAGCGGATAGACGCCACCGTTATAGGTGAAGACATCGCCCAGATTGTTGAACAGGTTGAAGGTAGATGCGAACCAGAGGCTATTTGTGCTGAACAAGTCGCCCGATGTTTTCGTTGACGAGATGATGAGCCAGTAGAGCGGCAACAAAAAGTAAATGGAAACGATGAAGAGAAAGGCCATCGCCGTGATGTTTTCAGTGCGAAACCTGCCAGGATGCTGGTTCAGTGCTGCCTGTGCCGCAACCTTTTTCGCGGCCTTCGTCGTGCCTTCGGCCCTGATTGCCTGTGGTGTAGACATAATTTATACTCCTGACTGCCTCTGCGTCAAGCGCAGGAAGCTGAACGAGAAGATGAACGTAACAATAGCAAGCACGACGGAGAGTGCGGCAGTGAAGAAGTAGTTATTATTGCTGAATGCGCTAAAGTAGGCATACAGGTTGGGTGTGTAGGTACTGGTGATGCTATTGGCGATTTGCGAGAGTACCTGTGGCTCAGTAAACAGCTGGAGCGTACCGATGATAGAGAGAACACAGGTCAGCACGAGGGCAGGGGCAACCAGTGGTACTTTGATGTACCATGCAATGCCGATGCCCGTACACCCGTCGAGACGCGCCGCCTCATAGAGTTGCTCTGGAATAGACTGGAGCGAGGCGAAGATGATGAGCATGTTGTAGCCCGTGTATTCCCAGGTGATAATATTCGCTATCGACCAGAGAATGGTTGAGCCATTAAGCGGATCGAAATTGGTGAGTCCTATCGCATGAACGCCGCCAACAATCGGGCTTAACTGCGCATTATAGAGAAAGCCCCAGAGCAACGCACCGATGACCCCTGGTACACCGTAGGGAATGAAGAAGGCGATGCGGAAAAAACTCTTCAAGCGTACTACTGTCGAGTCCATCAATAAGGCAAGAATGAGGGCAAGGATGAGCATAACGGGAACCTGTACGACGCCGAGCAGGAGGACACGCCCGATACCTGCATAGAAATTGCTATCGACCAGCACATCATGATAGTTGCCCAGACCATTGAAGCTGATTGTTGGTGCGCCCAGACCGAGGCCACTTCGTTGCGAACGAAAAAGGCTTTGATAGATGGCGTAGAAAATAGGAATGATGAAGAACATCAGGAAAAATATACCGAACGGTGTCAGGAAGAGATAGGGGGCAAGCGATTTATAGTTCAAGGGACGCACACGTCTTTTCACGGTGGAGGACGGTGCGAGTTGCTGCCCACTTGTTGTTTCGAGTGCCATAAACACGTTCCTCTCTGCTGTGGGAGTATGCATGGAAGGTTGCAAGGAGCTAGCTCCTTGCAACCCCGTGAGATGCTCAATTGCTTACTGTGAAACGGTGAAACCCTGTTTCTGCATTGCAGCTACCGTGCTGGCCTGTACTGCGTCGAGTGCAGCCGGGAGCGTTGTTTTTCCCTCAGTTGCATTCGTGAAGTTGTCGCCAAGATCGGTGAAGACCTGGTTCATGGTTGGCCCCCACTGGAAATTGACGTTGACATTGCTAGAGATTTTCTGGAAGGTGCTAAAAATGTCCTGCCCACCATAGAACTTCTTCACGGCGTCGCTGGCAGGTGAACCCAGAGCCGATGTAAGTGCCGGATAGAGTTGCGCTCCTTGTACCATGCCATTCACGCTATCAGCGTTGGTGTTGAGCCATGTAGCGAACTCGGTGGCCTCTTTCGGATGCTGCGTGTTCTTGAACACGACGGTTGTTGAACCGCCCCAGTTCCCTGCGCTGTTCTGACCCGCTGTCCATTGTGGCATAGGTGCAACGGCCCAATCACCGGAGGTGGAAGGAGCATTCGAGAGGATGGTGTTTGCGCCCCATACGGCAGA
>DAIQNC010000337.1:3910-4976 GCA_036788655.1 Ktedonobacteraceae bacterium | reverse complement strand
GAGTAGGTTATAGTAGTCATACATATTCTTAACCGTGTTCGCGCCCGCTGCGAGGAGTGAAAGGAGTATATGCATGACTGTTACAACCACTACAACGAGTACCGCGCACATTCTTATTGTCGATGATGATGTCGCGTTATTGGAAGCATTGCCACATGCGCTGAACATTCGCCTGAACACAATGCAGATAGACACGTCGGATTCTGCATTGAAGGCACTTGATATGATTCAGCAGAACGATTATGACGCGATTGTGAGCGATATTAAGATGCCGGGCATGGACGGGTTAACGTTGCTGGGAAAGGTACGTGAGGTACGTCCAGATACTCCCGTGCTTCTCATCACAGGACATGGCGAACACGAACTGGCGGTACAGGCTCTACGCGGTGGCGCATACGACTTCATTCAGAAGCCGATTGACCGCGATTATATCGTTGCCGCACTCCGTCGCGCCATTCAGACGCATCAGCTACGACAAAAGGTGCTAGCACAGCAAAACGCGCTTCGGCTTCACGCGGACTCGCTGGAACGTTTAGTGCAGAGGCGCACTCAGGAACTGGTCGAGGCCAACGCGGTCAAAGATAAGTTTCTCAGCATTGTCTCTCATGAACTCAAGTCGCCGTTAGAGAACACGAAAACGATGATTTCCATGCTACATCAACAGGTAGAGCAGGGCGCACCAACTGAACTGGTAACACGTGGACTGAGCGATATGCAGCGGTCAATCGCACGAACCGAGGTGCTGGTTCAGGATTTGCTCGATACCTCGCTCATCGAAACGAACATGTTTGTGCTACATCGAAAACGCTGCGACCTTGTGGAACTGTGCCGTCGCTTTTTGAGTGAATACACACAGGGAGCAGGCCCAGACCTGACCTTCGATTTCGTGGGTGACGCTATTGAGGTCGAGGTGGATGAAAACCGTATCTATCAGGTTCTCATCAATCTGCTCTCGAACGCACGTAAGTATTCTCCTATAGGTTCGCCTATTACCATTATGCTCCGGCAAGCGGGCTATGAGGCAACAATTGCTGTGCGTGATATGGGCATCGGCATTTCCGAAGCG
>DAIQNC010000337.1:791-3900 GCA_036788655.1 Ktedonobacteraceae bacterium | reverse complement strand
CCGAATGCCGAGGTATTGAATGGCGACCGTCCGGGTACGGGCATTGGCCTTTTCATCTCACGGAAGATTATCGAGCGGCACGGCGGACGCATCGACGTACAGAGCGTATCAGGACATGGAAGTATCTTTTCTATCATCCTACCCGTGTACATTCATTCATTTGAAGAGCAAAACGAAGCGGTTGATACCAGTACGCGAGAGCAACAAGGGATACAAACGCCTCTTGCACCACAAACACAGGCGGTGTGGACTGTGACACCCACACATTGATACACGTTGACGATTTCCCTTTTTCGTGGCACAATAACATATCAAACAGACGCGATTATTCATACGAGGATATGATGAATAGACGAAAGGGTTCAGTTTATGCTTGATGAGTTTACACCAGCAGTAACGATACAGCAAATGGGCGGTTCCAGTAAAACGAATGGTAGCACGGGAAGTGCAGCGAAATCGCATGGCTCACTCGATGCCGATATTATCATTAAGAATGCGCCTGACCCGGTATTCGTCTCCGACCTGGAAGGCAAAATTCTCACAGCGAATGATGCGGTCTACGAACTGCTCGGCTTCCGTACTGACGAGGTGTTGGAGCAATCGCTGTCGCGCTTCATCAGTGCCGAGGAGACACGCGAGTTTACGGCGGCCCTGCGCGAAGTCATTGAGCGCGGCGTCATTCGCAATACGCGCCTGAACCCACGTAGCGCATCGGGTGAGGTCATTCCTACCAGTATGAACGCCTCGGCTCTGCGTGACGCGGAAGGCAAGGTGATTGGTGCTATCGGTATTCTGCGTGATATGCGTGAACTGGATAAAGCACGTGCCTATGCCGACAGCTTGACCAAGAACGCCCCTGACCCTCTGTTCGTCTCTGACCTGGAAGGCAAAATTCTCTCCGCCAATGATGCCGTCTATGAACTCCTCGGCTTCCGTCCTGACGAAGTGTTGGAGCAATCGTTGTCGCGCTTCATCAGTGTTGAGGAGACACGCGAATTTTTGGCAGCCCTGAGCGAGGTTATCGAGCGTGGTGTCACCCGAAACGCAAGCTTGAATCCACGTACCGCATCTGGCGAAATTATTCCTACGACACTAAATGCCTCGGCCTTGCGTGATACAGATGGCAAGGTGATTGGTGCTATCGGTATCCTGCGTGATATGCGAGCTTATGAGAAGGTTGTGCGCGACCTGCAAGAGTCGAAATCAGAGCTACAGGAGAAGATTCACGACCTTGAGAAGTTCGAGGAAGTCGTGGTAGGCCGTGAACTCAAGATGATTGCGCTGGAGAAAGAGATCGAAAATCTCAAGCGCGAAGTGGCGAAATCGAGTCGGGGACAGAGCAAGTGGACATAGCCGATAGAACTGAGCCATATGCGCTCATGCGTTCTGCGGAGCCAGCCAATACGATATCAGTAGAACGCATAGCGTTAGAGCGGCTTCAAGAGGATTACAGGAAGCTTGAGGAGCAGAAAAAGGCGTTAGAGATGCGCGTCCTCAAAAGTGAGGAGCGGCGTCGTGCCTTAATGCATATTCTCAGTGACCTGAACACCGTCAACCACAAGCTCAACGATCAGCGCAAGGCCATGATTCATATTCTCTCCGACTATGAGCAGGAGCGGCGTTCGCTGGCTCAACAGAAGGAACACCTCGACAACTCACGTCGCGCCCTTATGCATATCCTGCAAGACTCGCATTCATCGAATCTACGTCTGGAAAACAGTCGTAAGGCGATGATTCACATTATGAGCGACCTCAAGGAAACGACGGCAGAGGTCGAGAAACGTGAGCAAGAGCTACGCGAAAAGCAAGAGCAGCTTGTGCAGGCGGGTAAACTGGCGACGTTGGGTGAACTTACCACAGGTGTCGCCCACGAACTGAACAATCCTTTGAATAATATCGGCCTCTTCATCGGCAACGCCATTGACCTGATTGAGTTAGGCAGCATGGGTGGCATGGAGACCTCCGAAGCAATAGATGTGCTGGATGCAACAGGTATACTAGGAGTAGATGTACAGGGAGAAACCGATGTACATGCGGGGCGTGTGTTGCAAGAGCTTCATAACGCGATGCAACAGGTGCGGAAGGCAACGGAAATTATCTCGCACCTTCGCACCTTTGGACGTGCCGCCTCAGTCAGCTACGAGCCTGTGATGCTTGAACACGTTGTGCGTCGCTCCATCTCGCTCATGCAGGAGCAGTTACGTCTGCGTCAGATAGAGGTACGGACGAACTTTCCATCGCAAGATGTAACCGTTATCGGCAATGGCATTCAGCTAGAGCAGGTCTTCATCAACCTGCTCACGAATGCGCGTGATGCCCTGGCGAGCGTGGCAAATAAGACGATTACGATTACCTGTGTTGTGCGAGACGAGATGGCAGAAATTCAGTTTAGCGACACTGGCCCCGGCGTCTCCTCTGGCCTGGAGCAGCGTATCTTCGATCCCTTTTTCACGACGAAAGAGGTGGGTGCCGGGACGGGTCTCGGTCTTTCCATCACCTATGGTATCATCAAGGATCATCAAGGAACTATTACTATCGACAACCATCCCGGCGAGGGTGCGACATTTCTTATTCAGCTTCCACTTATACGAAAGGAGTGATATGGACGGGTATGAATCCTACAACAAGTGATACACCACGAACACCATACATTTTAATCGTTGACGACGATACTGCACTGCTGGAGGCTCTGCCGCAAGCGTTGTATATTCGTATCAAGGGTATCCGTGTGGATGTTGCCGATTCTGCCCAACCAGCACTCGCCCTTGCTGAGCAGCACGACTACGATGCGATTGTAAGCGATATCAAAATGCCAGGTATCGACGGGCTGGCTCTGCTGAAAAAGTTACAGGAACATCAACCCGAAACGCCTGTTCTGCTCATCACGGGTCATGGCGAACACGATCTCGCAGTGCAGGCTCTACGTGGAGGAGCCTACGATTTCATTCAGAAGCCAATTGACCGCGACTACTTTATCGCCGCGCTCCATCGTGCCATTCAAACGCGCCAGCTCCGCCGCCGTGTGCAGGAGCAGCAACGCACATTGGAGCGACATGCTCAGTCGCTTGAACAGCAGGTGCAGGAGCGAACACGCGAACTGCTTATCGCA
>DAIQNC010000337.1:0-781 GCA_036788655.1 Ktedonobacteraceae bacterium | reverse complement strand
CAAAGGACGAGTTTCTCAGTGTTGCCTCACACGAGCTAAAAACGCCGCTATCAAGCTTGAAAGGCATGATTCAACTCATGCGTCGTCGCTTCGAGCGCACCAACAATTCCGAACTGGGCAATGTCATCTTGATGGAGCGAGCAACTCGTCGTATGGAATTGCTCGTACAAGACCTGCTCAGTACCTCGCTTGTGGAAACGGGAATGCTCATGATGCACCCGAAGCGTTTCAACCTCGTCGCCCTGTGCCAGAACGTTATTGAAGAATATACGGTAGCAACGCATCCCCCGGCAGTCATCCAATTTGAGACCCGTGAAGAGGAGGTCGAAGTTGAGTTGGATGAACACCGTATCGGGCAGACGCTCCTCAACCTGCTCTCCAACGCCTACAAATACTCGCCCAGAGGCGCGACCATCACCGTTGCATTGCAGCAACACGAGCAGACCTGCACGATTTCAGTGCATGACCAGGGCGAGGGCATCCACCCCGAAAATCTGCCACGCCTCTTCGAGCGATTCTATCGCGTTCCCGATACCGCCGTGCAGACAGGTTCCAGCTTCGGTCTCGGTCTCGGTCTCTATATCGCACGTAAAATCGTCGAGCAGCACGGCGGCACGCTCTCCGTCGAAAGCCGTCCTGGTGAGGGCAGCACATTTGTCGTGGAATTGCCGCTCACGCTTCATCCAGCAACTGATATGGCAGAAGTCGCTGAAGCGAAGTAACCCATTACCATGTTGTGCCGTGATGTATCACGGCTGTCTGCGTTTGCATCTGGTATACG
>DAIQNC010000336.1:0-4983 GCA_036788655.1 Ktedonobacteraceae bacterium | reverse complement strand
AGGACCTGTGTGTTCGTGTGACATGCTATACTCCCCCTTGCATTCTGTTTGCGTCTCTTTCGGCTACATAGTATGTGCAGATGGATATTAACTGATGTCAATGAGTTGGTATTACCTCGTCACTACTCAGTAATATGCTATATCGTTATATATGATACCATAAAGCAGAACAAATGAAGGCAAAGTCCGACAATTTGTCGGACTTCCGCATAAGAAGAAGGTGAACTTCAGCTTCCTAATCATTCTCATCGCCAATAGAAATCTCGTCCAGAGACACAAGGCCATTCTTGATGGCATAGATAACCGCTTGCATCCGGTGGTTGAGATGCAGCTTGACTAAAATATTGCCAACGTGCGTCTTGACTGTTTCCTCGCCTACAATCAGTTGCTCGGCGATTTCGCGGTTGGTGCGACCTAGCGCGAGTTGTCGTAGTACCTCTAGCTCACGAGCGGTGAGTTCGTTGCTTGTTTTGCGCGTGAACTCTTGTAGGACTGCGCTTGCAACGATGGGGTCGAGCATGGATTGTCCATGTGCGGCGGCTCGCAGCGAGGCAAGCAATGTCGCAGGATCGGAACCTTTGCGAACATAACTGATGGCTCCAGCTTGCAAGGCCGCGACTGCTCGTGCATTATCGGTTGTGCTGGTGAGTGCGACGACCTGCGTGTGTGGTGTGAGGTTGCGTACTCGACGGATGGCCTCGATACCATCCATGCCACCGGGTAGGAGCAGATCCATCACGACGACATCGGGTAGCCACGTTTCTATGCGTTGCATTAGCTCTTCACCACTCGCTACCTCGCCCACAATGACGAAATCGGGGTAGGACTCCAAAAAACTGCGTAGCCCACGACGCACGATATGGTGGTCATCGACCAGGACAACACGAATCGTTTCAGGCATGACTTCTCCTCATGTTGCACGCTTCCAACGTCTATTCCACAGGTAATCGATGATATCCATGATAGGCCACAGTATCAACAATACGAGCGAGGCATCATCAGACCATTGAGCAAGTGTGTGTGGAAGGAATGCCAGGTCGAATTGACCGATGAACAATGTTAGCATTATAACGAAAAGCCATACACCCAGACTCGTGACCGCCGTGTTTAGTCGCAGTTGTACCTGAGACACTCGTTCCTCTGGCAAAAGATGGCTATAGTACATTTTCGTGATACGATGATAGCTCAGATAGACGATCAGCGCAAGTACACCACAGAGCAATGATACTCCTAATGGCAATCCAACTGCTATCAAGATAGGCTGATGCGGTAGAAGAACAGGAAGATACCAGACACAGAGACTTGCCAGAAGCAGAATACCTGCAAGTAATTCACGCTCTTTACTTTGTAGTCCAAAAACGTGTGCTGATATTTCTTTGCTTATGCGAGAGGCACGTATTCTCTCTTGATAGGCCATTCTGAACCAGTTGAGGGCGATACAGAGCCCCACAATAATCACAATAAATGGAACGGTCAACAGGATACAAAGAGCGGAAGCTAGTATAGCAAGTTCTACAATATTGTGGGATGCCTGAACTTTTGTCGTAGCTATGCCGAGTTCTCTGCTTGCCTCAGATGATAATACAGGCTGCCTTAGCAAAGGAACATGAATCGAGAGTGTGGTGTCTCCTGGTCTACTCTGGATGTCTACACTACCGCTCAGTATCTGCGTTCGCTCTCTGATATTCGCCAGTCCCATGCCAGTTGATACAACACTGGTATCGAAGCCTTGCCCATCGTCGTGTATCTCTATGTGGAGCGTGTCGTCTTTTTTGTGTAGTCGAACCGTAACATAGTGAGCGCGTGCATGTCGCGCAATATTGGCTAGTGCCTCTTGCACAATGCGGAAGAGAGCATCGGTTGTTCCAGACGGAAGCAGGTCGTCCGTAGGAAGGTCATATACCTCAACTGCTACCTGTGCATTGGTACGATAGCCCAGAACCTCGCATTGTGTACGAATGGCCTCGACCAGTCCTGAGATAGTGAGCGACGCTGGGCGCAGTTGTTGCAGAAGTGCATCCATCTCAATTTGAGCTTCTTGCACACTACGCTGAATATCGGCAAGCGGTTCCCGAATCGTTTCAAGTCCGCTTTGCATACGAGCCGCCATTGCTGCCGCGCTCATGTCGATACCAAACATCTGTTGCTTGATGGAGTCGTGCAGTTCACGTGCGAGCCGATTACGCTCATCTTGAATGGCTGCCTCGCCTACTGAACGTAGGAGTTGCTCGCGTTGTTCTGTTGCCATCTGCTCCTGGCGAAGCTGGGCTATGATGTGCTGGTTGCACTGTTGGAGCAGTGTGAAGAGCGTTGTGAGAGGCCAGTAGAGATGCTGCTCCTCGTCTGCGAGGGGACGATTCTGGGCGAAACGAGCCAGTGCGTGTTCCAGGTGGGCAAATCCTCGTTGAATGTTCCATGTGAGTAATAGGCCGCTAGCACCACCCATCAATCCACCTGCCAGTAGAGAGATGAGCAACTGTGTATGCGTACTCAGAAGCAACAAGCTTGCAAGTGTCGATACAACGCCGACGAGACAGTAGCTGAGAAGAAATTGTGCGACGATGCCGAGTTGTGATGTTCGTATGTGCATAGCTTATACCTCTTGTTTCTCGTACTGCATGTCTTCTTGCGCTTCCAAAACCTGCTTCATAGACGAATTCCCTCGTAAATTCACCATAGCATAGATGCCACTGATGAGCAAGAGGAGACCTGCGACGGTGAAGATGGTATCGACGGGGCCGAAGGAAATGGAAAGCACGACGACGTGAAAATGTTGTAGAAGGACGCTATCAAGGTAGCCCGCACTCGCTGAACTAACAAGCGTCGCTACCGTGACAATCGGATTGAAGAGAGCGGTGATGCGCCCGATGAGGTGTTCAGGGGTAGCTCGCAGTAGCAACGGTCCACTGGCGACATCAAGGGCTGCGAATGGAATGCCTGTGAGAAAGAGAACACCGATAGCTGGTAGAAAACTACTCAAACGGGCATAGATGAGAATACCTACGCCAAGTGCCATCACAGACATCCAGAGTGTGCGTGTCAGACCAAGACGTTGTGCGTATATGCTTGCGAGAATGGCTCCGAGAATAGCACCAGCACCTACCGCCATGTCCAGTACACCATAGAGCGACGGTGGCGTATGCAGATTTTGCGTTACGAAGAAGATGTCGAGCGCAAACAAAATGCCACCACCGAGCATGGCGATGAACGATACAGCCAGAAGAGTACGTAGCATCTGTGATGTGAGTAAGTAGACCAGACCTACTCTAAATTCTGTGAAAAAGTGAGTAGACTCGGCGTTTGTCTGCTGTTTATCTTGCTCTGACGAATGCACGAGCAGTAGCATCGAGAACGAAACGACGAATGAAAGCATATTGAAGAGCAACGCCCATTGTACCCCGAATGCGAGCAGAAGTGGTGGGGCAAGTACCGGGCCAACGAGTGTAGCAATACTGGATGAGAGTTGTCCCAATCCTATTGCTCGCGGCTGGTCTTTTTTCTCGACGATACTGTTTATCAAGGCGAGCGTGGATGGCCCGAAAAATTGTTGACAGGTATTGAGAAGAAAGACAACGAGGTATATCATGCTCAGTTGCCATAGAAGCGATAGATGAATAATGCCCGTGATACTCACCTGTAGCAGTAGGAATGCGATAAAGCAGGCTTGCAGCACGTTGATAACGAGCATCGTGCGACGTTTTTGCCAACGGTCTACAAAAACCCCTGCCAGTGGCCCTATCAAAACTGTAGGAAACGTCGCAGCGAGGAAGATGCCACTTACGGCTATTGGTGTCCATGCATATCCTCTTGCCAGCACAATCGCAATCCATACCACAAGTGTCGTATTGAAGACGAAATCGCCTAATGTAGAGATGGCCTGTCCGCTCCAGAGCAGCGCAAAGTTTCGATTGATGAGTAGATGGTGTGAAGTTATTTCAGTGGATGAAGATGTTGTTGTGTTCATAGATATTTGCTCCCTGTACTTGTATCTGTCTATGCATACAAGTGTAGAGGCAAATTGATGAATCCCTGTCCCTGTAGTATGGGATTGAGTATCCCCTGTTCGGGGGATTATACATTGTCTATGAACGATTTCTGTAGGGGCGTTATTCTATAACGCCCTGGCTGTCGGGGAGAGAGGCATCTGGTAGGTAATGAGCGTCTGGTATGCGAGCATCCAGGGTGTTATAGAATAACGCCCTACAGAAATCGTTCGAGCGCAAACGGGCGAATAATTTCTGGCGTATTTCCCGTCACGACAAGTTCTACAATGGTTGTTCCCGTAATAGCACTCAACAGAATACCAACGCTGTTATGACCTGTAGCAAGAATGACATTTTCCCATCCAGGAGCCTTTCCCAGAATGGGGCGCGTATCGGGTGTTTTCGGGCGTAACCCTGCCCACGATTCCTGTATCGCACTCTGCCTCAATGTCGGTAGCAGCTTTATCGCAGACTCATAGAGCCAGGATGTACCCTCTTCTGTCACCTGTGTATCAAATCCCACATCCTCTTTCGTTGCCCCCACGATAATCGCGTTGCCTCTAGGTGCGAGGTAAATAGCATCTCCGAAAATGATGTGTTGTAGTTGCTGAGATAGTTGTTGGAGCGAAATCATTTGTCCACGTTGTGGGCTGACAGGAAGTGTGATTGAAAACCATGATTCGTAAAGTGCAGACCACGCACCTGTAGCTAGAATGATATGTTTACAATTGATGCTTTCGTCAGGTGAAACGTGAACTGCCGTAACGCGCTCTCCTACCTTTGATATTCCTATAGCCATTGTATGGGGATATATTTCTGCGCCGAGAAGACGTGCGGCTCGTGAGAATGCTTGAACGAGTTGAGGCGCGTTTATTTGTGATTCCTGTGAAGCGTAGATAGCGGCACAGATGTCATCGGCAAGCAACGGTTCTCTGCTACGTGCCTCGTCGCCTGTCAACCACTGCATATGTAAGCCAAGTGGCTCCCACGCTTTCATTCT
>DAIQNC010000335.1:0-5009 GCA_036788655.1 Ktedonobacteraceae bacterium | reverse complement strand
CAGCCGTTTTTGCATAGTAGTAGTCGCCGAGAAGGATAGCGATTTTGTCGCCCCATACGGAATTGACGGTGGGTCGCCCACGCCGTGTTGTGGCCTCGTCTACGATGTCATCGTGAATGAGCGAGGCGAGATGAGTCATCTCGAAGGCAACGCTGAGTGGAATGAGCTTATCGAGCCGATAGTTATTGAATTTTCCAGAAAGCAGCGTGAGTGCGGTTCTGAGACGTTTACCCTGCGAACCGAGTGCGTGCATCGAAGCTGAATTGAGGATGTCGAGTCCAGAGGTAGCTCGTTCCTGAAAGACAGCATCCACCTGATCGAGATCAGCCTGGATGCCTGAGAAAAGTTGGCTCAACGTGGCCGTTGTGTTCATGAAAAGACTCTCCATTCAATTTCTTCTGGCACATGGCATTGAGAGCAGCATTGCCAAACACTATACTGCCGCATGATAATGAGAAGCGACAACCCCTTGTTTCCTACCAGCAACACGGTTGTTCTCTACAGAAGATGTACAGCATCATGTTCCATGATGCTTACCTACTTCTGTTTAGATTATAACGTGTTGCGTCCATGCTCAATGATGTACGTGCCTCGCTACACTCATACTCCACATTCGCCTTCGCTCATCAGTACGATCAATCTGCCCTGACTGAAAACAAAGCAAACGTGCTATATATCAGACGTTGTATCTACCTCAATCAGGTCTTCTTGAACGTAGCCAGCGGTGAAATTGAATTCATCAAGCGCATCGAGCGCGGTACGATATTCTGTCCAGCTTAGACGACGGTTCAATATCGGGTCATTAACTGCCTTCCATGCAGGAAAGTATTGATCCATCAGGCTAACAGGTGTATCTGGCCCCAGTTCGTCAGCTATCCAGCGCAAGACTTCACGTGTACCGGAGATATCTTCTGGCATAACAAGGTGACGAATAAGCAATCCGCGCCGGGCGATTCCTTCATCATCAACCTGGAGCGGCCCCACTTGCCGATACATTTCACGGAGCGTTACCTGATTATGATCGACATATTTTGGCATTTTTGAAGTGCGAAGGGCGTGTTTATTGTCTGAATATTTGGAATCTGGTAGATAAATGTCAACGACTCCATCAAGAAGTTGTAGCGTTTCCAGATTTTCATAGCCCGCACAATTATAAACAAGCGGAAGGCGTAATCCCTTCCCACAGGCGACAACGAGGGCAGCGAGTATTTGAGGGACAAAATGAGTGGGGGTTACAAGGTCTAAATTGTGGCATTTTTTCTTTTGTAGATACAGCATCATATCTGCTAAACGCTCTGGCCCGACGCGATGTCCTAATCCACCCTGACTCAGCGAGAAATTCTGACAATAGGTACATCGGGCCTGGCAATAGCCGAAGAAGATAGTTCCTGCGCCACGAGTACCACTGATGGGTGGCTCCTCACGTCGATGCACATTCCATGAGGCAACAATCGCCTCTGTTCCAGAATGACACACGCCAGTTTTTCCGGCGATGCGATTGCAATGACAATTCTGAGGGCAAATAGTACAGGAACGCAACACTTCCCACGCGGCGGCAGCGCGTTCAGCAAGCTCTCCCGTTTCATATAACTTGAGATAGCTCGGATAAAGTGAAGTTAAAGGGGTAGATTCGATTGATTGAGACATCGGCAAGCTCCGGTATGATACCTTATTATCCCATAAATATGAATTCAACTACCGACACAAGCAAACCTGTAGGGGCGTTATTCTATAACGCCCTGACTTTCTCAACTGTGACTTTTTCTCAATTGTAAGTGTTCAAGGCGTTTGTAAGCGTTCAGGGCGTTATAGAATAACGCCCCTACAGGTTTGCTTATTCGGCAATCAACGATCATGTTGTGGAATGACAGCTTCTAAGGTGTAGGCCATTTGTAGCCACGTTGCGATGGCTTGGGGCCAGTTGACTTATTGCGATTTTCCTTTTTTTCACGTACAACTGCACTGGCGGCACGTGTGCGTCGGCGTATCGCTTCACGAGTAGCGGCGAACTCTGAGTTGTTGTTTGATTCGAGAGATGTATGAGCGTCCTCAGTATCCTCTGTGTCATGCTCATTATTTCCATTGTCAGGCTCGTTGTCCGATATCTCTCCTATGTTCTCTGGAATAACAGTCGCCTCCGGGGTCTTTGGCTCTGATAGCTCCTGAGAGGCCGTAGCAGGTTCAGTGTCGTTTTGAGTCTCAGCAGAGACAGAATTCAGCAATTCATCGGTCTCTTCCGAAACGTCTGTCCAAAATTGGGCGTTACGACGCTGTGCAGGGCGCGATCCTTTTACGACACGTCCATCTGGAAGAGGTGTGACATGCCGCTCGTATGGTCGTCCATCTCGCTGACGTTGCGTCTCACGTTGCCCACGATTGTCTGTACTTCCCCGAAATGGGCGATCCTCTGAACGTGATGGACGACTCGGACGCTCATTGTAATTGGAGTGATTGGGCTGCTCGTTAAATGACTCGTAATCACCCTCGAATTGTGCGCGTGACTCTCCAAAAGAGGATTGACGTAAATTGCGTCGGTTGCCGTTCCGATATTCTGTAGAACGCTCGTCTCGTTCCTGGTTGCGTCCTGAATATGGACGTTGAGAGTAGCCAGGTTGTCCATAGCGATCATTCGATCTGGAGCGTTCATCGTATTCACGGTAGTCATCGCGCCGATTGGAAGGGGAGTTATCATTCCCATAGGAATTTCTACCGCCTGTATGGGTGTTCCTATCTTGTCGTGGGAAGCGTGAAGAGGAATTGTAGGAATTGTCGCGGTAATCACGGTGTTCATCACGTTGATTACCTCGCGTGTTTCGTGAGCCTGAATACTGCCCGTTCCCTTGATGCCTGTCTTGAAAACCCCGGTCGTCGCGGTCTCGTCGAGGTCTATAATTTGAGTCTGAATAGGAATTGTTTCCACGTGAAGGGTTGCTATGATTGTAGTCGTGGGAGCTTCGAGGAGAGTTCCCATACTGCCCTCTCTGTGAGTTTCGAGGTGCGTCGCCGTATTGCTCGTAGTGTCCCCTCTGATTATTGCGCGGTGATCGGTTGTACTGCCCTCCCTGCCTATTCGTCTCACGCGGACGATAATCGGCATGACGTTGTGGTGCGCCCGACTCCCATGCGCGATCAACAACCTCTCTATTGAGGCGTGGACGAGAAGAACGTGATGATTGCTGTGGGCGTTCATCTCGCCTGTTCGGTTTAGAGGATGAATTGCGAAATGGTGGGCGCGAGTCATTTCGCTGTTGCTTATTGAAATCTCTGGTCATAAATCCTTTCAAAGGTGAAAACCTGTATGGGGGTATGTGCAGCCTACGTTTGTGGCAAGCAAAGCGGCTTTCTCTGCACTTACTCTAACGACGCACGATGTTCTTTTCTTGTACCGCGAAAAGTGTAGAGGGGGTGCGTCTCCCTCTAGTATAGCATATCAGTACAGAACGTACTTCTCTATATTCCCCTATCTTCTTGAACAAACTATCAGGTCTACAATATTCCCACTCCTACTGTATGTATCACGTGAAAAATGTGACTCTGAACTTCATAAAAGAAAATGCATTTAGACCGATGGTGTCGGCGTTGGAACGGGTGGCACTGTTCCGGCGAGTAATGGAACACCTGTTATGCTGAATTGTGCGCTACCCAGCATTGCGAGTGCTTTGTTGGGCAGTTCATCGGGCAACAACGGACGTAGCGTGACGTTGTAGTATGCAGAGCCTTCAGCGAAAATGCCGGAGAGAAATGTTCCCTGTCGCTGATTGCCGATTTGTCCAGCTATGGCTTGCTCCTGTTGCGTACTCAGTAAGATGGCGTGCTGTGGAATCAAGAATTTGAGACAACCTGTTTCCTGATTAGCACTTGTGGTATCTGGTGGTAGTAAACCACATTCGTAGGCCGATGCCTGAGCGAGGGTGAAATCCGTAATGGGCCATGTGAGAGGCGTCTGGTTGGGGCTGAACGTCTGCCTCACAAGCAAAGCAATACTACTTCCTGTATACGATTGAGTTGCTCCTGTCAATGCATTGTTGATGGCAGTGAGAGCCTGTCCCAGACGATGATACTCGTCTATCGCCTGTGTACTCTCTTGCTGATAACCAAAGGCTCCATACACAAACTGTTGCCGTTTCCCATTAAGATTCAGTTCCAGAAAGGTCGCATTCTGATCCTGAATATCGGTAAACTGCTGTTGCTGAAAAGACAACAGGCCATACGTAGTAGCAACAGTGTGTATAAGCTGTTGAAGAGCATCAGCACTCAACTTGCCCTGTCGGTTCGCCCCAAGTATGTACGTTCCGTCGCCATAGATACTAACGTTGGGCGCGAGTTCGAGTGACCCATAATTTCCGCCACCATAAAAGGTGCGTATCACGACATCCTGTGCGCCTGTGTTATAGGTGATGCCCTGTGCCGAGGCATTCCCTGTTGTACTACCCGCTAATGATGTCGTATTCTGCGCTCCCGTGTTGCCTACCAGTGTATTTGAACACGCGCTCAGGACCGCTAAGAGGACGGCAAAGAGCATGACACCGAAAAGCATGAGACGCGATAGCCTCGAATGCAAGATTTCTGTGCTATTCCTCATGCTCTTGATATGTCCTTTCCTGATAATGCAGTTGGTACTACAGAAGCTTTGTACACTGGCATATTGTACATAACTTTGAAACGTGTGTACAGAGGTGAAGGTTGCACTCCGTACAAAGTGGCTACCTTGAGAAAAAACGATAGCCAATCATTTTGTAGACCAACTTTGCTGCCAGAAAGTCGGCACGGGTCTGACCCGGCATCGGGCAAAGCTCTACGACATCCATGCCGACGACTTCGGTACGCGCACAGATGGTGCGGAACAGGTCGAGTACCTGATACCAGTGCAATCCTCCTGGCTCCGGTGTGCCAACGGCTGGCATCTCTGCTGGATCGAAGGCATCGAGGTCTATGGTGACATAGGTATGCTTGCTCAGGCGTTCCCAGGGAATAATCGCAGTGCCATTTGCCATCTGATAGTCCCATGT
>DAIQNC010000334.1:0-5039 GCA_036788655.1 Ktedonobacteraceae bacterium | reverse complement strand
CTACGAAATTGCCGCGTTCACTATTAATATACACATTGCGCCCTACAAGGTTGTGCTACATGTTGGAGTGCGAGATTCTAACACGTCTTTGAGTGTGAGCAAGTCATAATCGAGTTGACGAAGAATTGCATTTGTGACAATACGCTCGGATACGTCTGTGAAGCTACTGATGAACGAAAATGCCGCATCTTGAGCAACGCTGGTTGAGCCATCCTCTAACGCCTCAAACTGGTAGTAAAAGATACAGGGTGTTATGCCAGAGACACTTTTAATCGAAAAACATTGATTTGGTGGGTATTCGACTGTCTCCAGAACTAACTCCGACTGCCTGCCTAAAAAGCGTGTGTTGATGCTGGCGGTAGCTCCCAGTCGAGTTGCCTCTGAAAGCATCTTGACCGAAAGAATTGCGCTTGACCAGTCCATGAGGTGTTCAAGATTACTGAGATAGTCAAAGATGACATCAGCAGATAAATTGATGACGATAGCTCGCTTGACGTGTAGTTTACGCATGGAATTAGACCAGATGAGAGAACGTGTTATCAAGCTCGTATCGGTGTGAATGGTGTATGATAACATCGTCGATTTTGACGGTAATAAAAAGTTCTTTGAGGACAGAGGACAGAGTTTTTTTGATCATGTACCGAATATAATCGTGTGAACGTGGAGAGAAGACAAACGTGTTGCAAGAACACTGGGCACGAATAGAAATATCGCAATGGCGTAGTCCTGCATGAAAGCCCGGTGAGAAGTCAATCGTCACTTCATCTACTCCTGCTTCTCCCTCTTCTCCCGTGCCGCCGAAGAGATACATAAGAATCTGGCTCATTATATCCTCTACAGCAAGCTCGGCCTTCTCTTTTTCCTCTGGAAAAACTTCAAAAAACCTGTCGTAGCACTGTGCCAGAACCTCAATAGTACACATGAGCGGTTCCTTTCTTCCTTTCTCTTGAATTGTGGGCGCAATGCAAGTATACTTGTCAATGGTCTCCTTTTCAGTATTTCGAGTAACGCATAATCTATCAATTGTCTACTGTTTTGTTGGAAGATGCAGTGCTAGTCAGAAGGAGCAAACGTGAGCGATAACATGTGTACACAGGATGGTACATTTGGCACCTGTATCCAGAAGTTGCTACGTTCCAGTGGTCGTACTCAGAAAGAATTGGCTGAAGCGATTCCCCTGCATCACAAAGTTTTGAGCCGCAAACTGACTGGAAATGGGCAGACGCATTTGAACCACGTTGAAATACGGACAATTCTGAAGACGTTAGCGGCCTGGCGTGTAATTGGTACGCAGGACGAGATACAGACGCTGCTAGAACTGGCACATGTCGAAGCGAATCTTTTTAGTAATGAAGAGTGGAATGAAGCTCCCCTCAATCAGCTTATCAAGAAAGGCAAGCAGGTTGCTACGAAGCAGGATGCTGTCGATGACATTGAAGGTGTGAACTCCTTCGAGCTTTCCTTGCACACGTTGCCAGCTACCAGTACGCAGTTTATCGGACGTGAATGGGCAGTAGAGCGTATTCAAAAGCTGTTCGAGCGTCAAGATGTGCGTCTGGTTTCGCTTGTTGGGACTGGTGGAGGCGGTAAGACACGCCTAGCCATTCAAGCGGCGCAAGGGTTTGTGGGCATGTTCGAGCATGGAGTCTGGTTTGTTGCCCTGGCAGGAGTAACTGACCCTGACTCAGTTCCAATGAGTATCGTCCAGGCGTTACACATCAAACCTGCGGCGAATGTGCCAATACTGGAAAGTCTGTGCAAATATCTTCGCACGAAACGACTGTTGCTCGTCCTGGATAATTTCGAGCAGGTAGCAGAGGCGGCCAATGTTATAGATAAACTGCTCACTTCGTCCCCGTATCTCAAGGTATTAGTGACCAGCAGATTTGTCTTACACCTGCATGGAGAGCATCCACTTGGTATTCCAACGCTCGACTTGCCGCCAGAAAATACTGCTACCCTCACAGCAAATGAACTGATACATTATGAGTCTATCCGGCTATTCGTTGAGCGTGTCCAGGATTTCATGCCAGATTTTATGCTCACTGAGGAAAATAAGACGACAATTGCTTCAATCTGTGCGAAAGTAGAGGGCTTGCCGCTGGGATTGGAACTGGCGGCGGCGCGTATGAGAGTGCTTGCTCCTGAGCAGTTGTTGGAGCGTCTCAAGACTGCGCGGCTAACGGTGCTTACTGGTGGTGCAAAAAACCTGCCGGGCAGACAACGGACGCTACGCAATACCATTATATGGAGCTATGACCTGCTTTCACCGCAAGCAAAGGTGTGGTTTGCACGGTTTGGCATTTTTCGAGGAGGCTGGTTGCTTGAAACGGCTGAGGCAATGATGCCAGACAGCGAAGGTAGGCAAGAGCTTAGTGATGACGCTCTCTCTATGCTCGATGTGATAGCGCAACTGGTAGACGATAGCTTATTTGCGCGAATGCCGGGTGCAAAGAAGCTGCCACGCTTTACCATGCTGGAATCGTTGCGCGAGTATGCCATAGAGCTGTTACGTTCGCAAGGAGCGTTGGAGCAATGGCAGGACTGGCATGCCTGTTATTATCTGCAACTGGCTGAAGAGGCCGAACTGGGTTTGAGAGGGCCAGAGCAATTACAATGGCTGGAACGATTGACATGGGAACGTGACAATTTCCGTGTGGCCCTGGAATGGTTGGTGCAACGTGCGAAAGACGGCGTGACACTTTCTATTCCTGACTTCCTGGAACAAGGGATGGGGTCAGAGCGCAGGAGGGTAGGAGGAAGTCGTGTGTTATCATCGGAGGCTGCTCCCTGCACAGGACGACTCGCGTTGGAAGCATGTCTGCGCCTAGCTTCTGCCTTGCGTCCATATTGGGAGTGGCAGGGGTATATCACAGAGGCGCGTCACTCGCTCCAGGATGCGCTTTCAAATCCTATAAAAGAGAGTGCGGAGAAAACAGTGTTGGCGGCTCGTGCTAAAGCATTGAGCGAAATGGCACGTGTATTGTGTTTGCAAAACGAGCAGAACAAGGCTATAGAACTGGTGGAGGAGAGCCTTGCACTCTGGCAGCACCTGGATGATCCAGTAGGTATAGCAACAGTGATGCTGCATCGTGGGTGGGTCGCTCAGGCAATGAGCGACAATGCTGAGGCAGGACGTATCTATGAAGAGGGTTTACATTTCCTCAAGAATACAGATGAGACATGGCTACGCGCTCAACTGCTCTGTTATGTAGCGGCGGCTGCTGGCTTTACCTTCGATTTCGAGCGGATGCGCTCTTTCTATGAGAAAGGGAAAACGCTTTTTGAGCAACTCGGCGATAAGTGTGCGCTCGCCGATTTTCTGAAAGACCAGGGCGGTTTGCTCATTCTGGATAGTAAGTATGACGATGCTATTACGTGTCTGTTGAAAAGCCTTGCGTTCTGTAAGGAACTCGACCAGCGGCAATATATCATGTCGGGTATGGCATGGTTGGCCTACGCCATTGGTATGAGAGGCGAGCCGACCCCTGAAATGGCAAGTATCTCGACTGCGAAACTGAAAGGTGTAGTGCAGGAGATGATGGATGTCGCCGGAATTGTTCCCTGGGCAAAAACTCATCCTATGATTCAGGTGATCGAGCAACATATTCGTTCACGAATAGATGATCAGACGTGGCAAGTGGCCTGGGAAGAAGGTAGAAAGCTCACTATCGAGCAAGCGATGGATTTGGCCTTTCGGCTAGGTGGAGGGCAGGTCTGAACTGTCTAGCCAGATGGTTACAGGTCCATCATTGAGCAACTCGACCTTCATATGCGCTCCGAAAATGCCAGTTTCGACCTTGATGCCATATGCAGCAAGTGTATCTTTGAATCGCTCGACAAAAGATTCAGCAAGCGCAGGTGCGGCGGCGTTCGTAAAACTCGGACGCCGCCCTCTTCGCGTATCTGCATACAGCGTGAATTGCGAGACTACCAGAGCCTCTCCGTGAACGTCAAGTAATGAGCGGTTCATCTTACCCTCATCATCACCGAAGATACGCAATTTGACGATTTTATCGGCGAGTGTTTTGACTTGAACCTCGCCATCATCCTGACCTATACCCACTAAGATGAGCAGACCGAGGCCGATTTTGCCGACTATGTGGCCTTCGACGGTGACGCTGGCGTGTGTGACACGCTGGAGTAGTACGCGCATGTTGACCTCAAACCAGGCTATTGCCATCTTAACCATTGCCCAAGCACATCTTGCAATTCTTCGCTTGCATTATTAGCAGCAAAAAGAGAGAAATTCTTTACGACAGTGGTAACTTTTTCAACATCTGCTGCCTGCACCCCGTTTTCTCCTAAAAGTGATTGTTGTATAGGCATTCCAGCGTGCTGCTCTTCCTGTTTGCTGACGAAATCTCCCATCGGTTCAAGCCCCTTAGCAAAACGCCGCAAGGTCGTCGAGATTGCTGCTATGCTGTTATCCATCCCTATCCATCTTCGCTGTAACTGAGAGGCAACAGCTAACGTTGTGCCAGAACCGCAGAAACAATCTAATACCAGATCATCGGGATGAGAAGATGCGGCAATAATACGGGCGAGTAATGCAGGATTTTTCTCTGTTGGATAGCCAGTAATCTCTATATTCTGGTTATGTGCGTCTCGAAACTCCATCCAGATATCCTGAATGGGTACTCCTTCGCTCGTATCGAGATATACCTTTCGACGAGGATTACCGTTAGGAGACCAGTAAATTTCACCACGTGCATCCATCTCATCGAGGGTTTGAGGGGAAAATTGCCAATGCTTTCCCGGCGGGGGCAACTTGCCTCGCCAGGGTTTTCCCGTCTCTCCATTGCGTGTACCGGGAGCATGAACCGGAACTTTTTTATATCGTCTTCCTGTCTCTTTTTCGACGTACTGATATTCCTTTTCTGCTCGCTCCACCGTCCAACCTTCAACAGGACGATTCCAGACGTAATTATCAGATTTTGTATAGAAGAGGATATAATCAGAGACGTTTCCGTATGTCTTACGTGTATAATTTTTAGGATTACATTTTTTCCGTGTTATCCAGTTGCGAAAGTTTCCCT
>DAIQNC010000333.1:0-5043 GCA_036788655.1 Ktedonobacteraceae bacterium | reverse complement strand
TAGCCGTATGGAACGACCTGACGCCAGCACAGCGCGATATGGCTTCGGCTCATATCGCCATATGCGAGCGTTGCACACATGAGCAACGCCTCATGAGCCGTGTCACCTTCCTTCTCTCCTCGCTTGAGGAGTCACAACCATCACAGCGTGTTGATATGGCGGTCATGGCGGCTATCGCTGCGCACTCACAAAGACAGCAGGAAGGGCGTTCTCGTTCCATTCCTGGCATATACACAGGTAATGATATACAGCAATATCAGCGCAGGTGGAATCCTCTGGACAATTCGTTCCGCTCTATCAGCATACTCGTCGCCGCCGCTGTCGTGCTGCTCGCGGTCTTCTCGACGATGCGCTTTACGAAACAAGCCACAGGCGTCTTCCTGCTGCCTTCCACGCTCTCCTGGAGTGCCTATATCCTTTATCACACGCAGCGTGAGACAGACGAGAACGGGCAAGTCTATCGTATCGAGAGCTATCACGATCTGAGTTCGCAACGTGTGCGCGTCGAGACAATGCAGGGCAACTCACTCGATGTCGTCTATATTGGCAATATGAATGCCTCTATGCCTTCGCTGGCAATGGATGAGGTTCATCATGTCGCTCAATGGGATGCGACATCCTGGAATATCAACACCACCACCGAGTCTATGTTCGACCTCTCAGAACTGCGTCACGAACTACAAAATCAGACTGCCGTTTACGCCGATGAAGATCGTTTCCGGGGTCAGGTTGTCTATCGCATACGTTGCAAAAATGGTCTGATGTTGCTGCTCGACATGCACTATCATCCCGTCAACGTGCTGGCAGGTGCAATCGGTACAGGGACAGGCGAACCTCTCTTCGACAACCTGCAAATGTTGCCGAAGCAGAATTTCGATAGCTCAATGTGGAACATGCAAGTTCCCTCTGGATTTACGATGGGCGCGTTACCCGCGAAACCGTGAAGACAAATATAGGGTTGCAATTTATCGCTTTCGTGTGCTAATTCTGCCACTTACGTAGGCAAGATATATTGTAACCCTACATTTTGTCTTCATCCTTAGAAATCATTACTAGCTTTCAACGCCAGTTTGATTAAGATCAACAACTCCAGGGTCGATTTGTTCATCCATTGAGTAATCGCTGGCATTTAGCCTCTTTATACGTGGGGCAAATACCTCTTTGAAAGCTTCCAGTTTCTCATAAAGCCATAGATGTTGCTCAGGCCATTGCTCCTTTACAAGAGGATTCATAGTGCGTTCGTGCAAGTAAACATTGCTTGCGATTTTACCTGGATTCTCTGCCCAATCAAGCATCAATCCAATTTCACTCTCGATAGAAGCTCTCTCTCTTGCTAGAAGAAAGTAATGCTGCTTTGCACAAGGGCCTGTTATATTTAAAGCAACTGATATACGCTTTTCAACGGTATTTACAAATGCCTGTAGAGCAAAATTATCACGCCCAATAACAAAGTCTTGCCAATTTTGTGGTTGAGGTGTTCCAATATGCAGAGAGCTATTACGGTGCTGTAAAAAGTTTTTAAATGCTGTCCAGAACTCTAACTGGACTTGTTGCGCTTTTGAATAATTAGTGGCCTCTAGTCGTTTAGCACCTTCTGAAACAGTTCTCGACCAGCCATTGGGCTGACTGACAACATTGAACTTAGGAGCCATAGCCGAATTTCCAATACGCCATAATTCGATCTCTAGCCCAAAGAAATTAATGCCTTCACCTGTGTTCGCATTAAGCCAATCCAAAGCCGCACGATGCTCTTCAGTAAATTTCGCGGCGATCCATACTATTGTCACTGCTTGTAATCCAGCAGCATACGTAAGGAGTTGTCCAAGATGAGTATGATTTGTTTGTTCTAATTGATTCTCGACTAAAACCCAGTTACCAGAATCTGTATCCTTACAAAGAATGTCTGCCCGAAACCGTCCTATATCCTTTTCGTGTGCCTCCAACTCCAATTCCAAACCAATAGCCTTCCCCAATAATTCCAAATTCTCTTGCGCTGCTAACCAGGGGGTAAAATCTGTGGCCTCATTATTCCAAGCATTTCGTAAGTCTACCTGCTCTAAACGCCCTAATGCGGATTTATCCATGCGATTGCTCAAAGCTCCTTTTTAGAAACTCTTGCCGCGCTATTGTAGCAGTATTGGCAATTCTCTCTCAAGTAGTAGCTAATATGATACTATTTTTGCAGACCATAGTGCTACATTTTTGAATAATAGAGGGAAACATGACAGACAATAATCGACAGACACAATGGGATGAAATGTACGCCTGTCTATCAAAGACGCCGGATAAGTTGGGCAGGGGTATTGACGCAGGTATAATGGATACCGTCGTAGTATTGAACCTGTTGGAAATGCCAACAACAATGTCGTGTGAAGGGCATCTTGAGCGAGCAGCGGCTAATCCCTGGGTGCATGTTGGAAATCATGAGGGAGACAAAGAATTTGAAGGATATTTTCAACTCATGCAGGAAGCCAGGAATGCACATGAACAGGGTCAACCATCAAAACACCTTTTTGAACAGGCACACGCAAAACGTCGGGCTGTACGTCAAAAGCAACTCGTTTTTCGTCAAAAACTTGTAGACTATCTTGATATGTTCTATACGCAACGATTTGTTCCCTACGATATGAGACTGGTAATACAAGACCTCGGAGATGGAACTTCTCGATTAGAGAATCAGGGAGCCGATCTTCAAGAAATTGTTTCACTCGAAGAGAAACAGCAAAAATTGCTCGAATATCAGGCCGAGATGCAAGCATTTACCACATTTCTCAAAGAACAGTTCTTTCAGAAACCTTTGCAAGAGATGTAAATTTGACAACCAGTACCGTTTTTCGTGGCGTTGTTAAGAATAGATATCTAGTCCTGAAAGTGTGCTACAAAGCAGTTCTGTCTCAGCAGGAGTACAACACATGAAATCTGTCAACACTGTGGATGATTATATTGCACAGGCTCCAGACGAGGTGCGTTCCAGACTTCAAGAGCTTCGCGCAACCATCAAGGCCGCCGCTCCCGACGCACAGGAACGCATGAGCTATGGAATGCCGTTTTACGAATACAAAGGTCGGCTGGTCTACTTCCAACTCTGGAAGAACCATATAGGACTATATGCGCTCGCGTCCGAAGCAGAGGAACATAGAAGTGAGCTACAAGGCTATGTAGCCGAAAAAGGAACGCTCCGTTTTCCCTTGAACGAACAACTGCCACTCGCCCTCATAGAAAAACTGGTTCGAGCAAAAGTGAGAAGGAACGACGAAAACGCTCATTAGTAGACCCCCGATTTATCGATCCCGTCCCCTTTCGTAGACCCCGATTTATCGATGGGTCGTTTCCCTTGACCCCATCGATAAATCGGGGGTCTACGAAATTTGCTTCCCCACCTTTATAAGGAATACAATATGAGAAAGGTATTCTCATTCAATTCCACAGTGTCGTGGAAGGAGCAAGCAAGGTCATGGCAGAACTTCAAGAGCGTACTCCCGTGATTGTGGGAGCCGTTCGTACACCTACAGGAAAATTTCTCGGTGGGCTTTCTAGCTTCACAGCACCACAGCTTGGCGCAATCGTCATCAAAGAGGCCGTGCGGCGTTCAGGTATCGAGCCGGAGAGCATCGACGAAGTAATCATGGGCAACGTCGTCTCGGCAAACGTCGGACAGGCTCCGGCGCGTCAGGCGGCAATACACGCAGGTCTGCCCGACGATATCTCCGCATACACCGTCAACAAAGTGTGTGGTTCCGGTCTCCAGGCAGTGATGCTCGCGGCTCAGGCGATTCGCGCTGGTGACGGTCAGGCGTTCGTTGCAGGCGGTATGGAGAGCATGAGCAACGCGCCCTATGTGCTGGCAAAGGCTCGGACAGGCTACCGTATGGGCAACGGCGTACTTATTGATAGCGTCGTGCATGACGGCCTGTGGTGCGCCTTCGAGAACATCCACATGGGCGAAGAGGCCGAGATTATCGCGGACAAGTACGGCGTGACACGCTCCGAGCAAGACCAGTTCTCGCTCCAGAGCCATCAACGTGCCAGTGCCGCCACTGCCGCAGGTCGCTTCAAGGATGAAATCGTTCCCGTTGAGGTCAAGCAGAAAAAAGGTTCAATTACCGTCGAGACCGATGAACCCATTCGTGGCGACTCCTCGATGGAAGCACTGACACGTCTTATGCCAGCATTCCACGAGGGCGGCACAGTCACGGCAGGAAACGCCCCCGGACTCAGTGATGGAGCCTCAGCAACCGTCGTCGTCGATGCCCCATTTGCCAGAGCGCACGGTATGACCGTCATGGCACGCATCCTCGGCTATGCATCGGGAGCTATTACGCCTCGCTACATCTTTGCTGCACCCCCTATCGCCGTGCGTCGTGTCCTCAGCAAAACGGGTCTCAAGCTGAGCGATTTCGACCTGATAGAGGTCAATGAAGCCTTCGCCGCGCAGACCCTCGCCAACGGCAAGGAACTCGACTGGGACTGGTCGAAGGTCAACGTCAACGGCGGCGCGATTGCATTAGGGCATCCCATCGGCTCCAGCGGCTCCCGTGTATTAACCACATTGATATACGAACTCAAGAGGCGCGGCGGTGGTCGTGGATTGGCGACGTTATGTCTGGGTGGTGGTGGCGCGGTGGCAATGGCTGTCGAAGTGTAAATATCTGTAGGGGTCATAATGTATGACTCCTACATTTTTCATTATATACTCTTTTTACGTCTCTTGCGCCTACATTCAAGGCACTGCTTGGGATATGACTGTACCCAAAATTTGAGTTCCTCATACCAATATCGTTGCTCTTCCTTATTGAATATGAACGCATTGAGACAGTCACTACATGTATATGTTTTGTCAAAGTATGCTAGATACGGGGGATAATCACAGAACATTTGTAGGTGTGGTTTACCTTCTATTGCTATACCCTCACGCATACAATAATTACAGGCCCATTGCATACCTCCCCAATGATAAAAACTGCCTTCAGCATAATACTCTGCCCAGTTTTCATGAGTAAGACAAGCATGAGAGAAGATTTTTTGTACTTGAATAAGAGGCGT
>DAIQNC010000332.1:573-5043 GCA_036788655.1 Ktedonobacteraceae bacterium | reverse complement strand
TACCACTCGGCATCTTCATCTTCGGTATCGCCGAGAAGTATGCCAAGCGTACAGGCAAGCTCAAAAGAAACGGCTAGCCCTCGAAATATGTCTCTATGGGACGTATAAAATAACGCCCTGCACTATCCATATATGCTATTCGCCAGGGCGTTATAGAATAACGCCCCTACAGAGATTTGACGGAAACTCATTCGTAACGTCGTACACATCACAGGGAAACGGTAGAAACAAGAAAGGGAAAAACACGATGATTACCGAATCGTTACCACGTGGCTTTACGATTCGCCGTCCGACGATGGACGATATGCAGGCGGCTCTCGAACTTATCAATGCGTGCGAGATTGCGCGAGAAGGTAAGGCAGAGATGACGTTGAACGTTTTGCAACTCTGGTGGACTATGCCAGACTTCAACGTCACGACTGATGCATGGGCAGTATTCTCTCCTGAGGGGAAGATGGTTGGTTTCGCCAGCGTGGATGCACAGGAACATGCACGTATCTATTCCGGTGGTGATGTGCTACCAGAGTATCGCGGACGTGGTATCGGCACACATTTGTTGCGCCTGAACGAGCAACGCGCTGAAGGCCATCTGGCTGAGGCCGCTCCCGATGTGCGTGTCTCCATCCTCTCATGGGTAGATGACAAAGATACTGCAACGAGGCATCTGCTTGAGAGAAACGGCTACAAAGACATCCGTTCTTCGTGGCGTATGAACATCAAATTGGATGCTGCACCACCGGAAGCAGTTTGGCCGGAAAGAATTACTATACAGACACTTGCGGATAACATGAGCCTGCTAAAGGCGGTTTATGAGGCCGATGAAGAGGCATTTGAGGATCACTGGGGTCATATGCCGATGAAGTTCGAGGAGTGGAGTCGTTGGACAACTGAGCGCGAGAACTACGATCCCTCGCTCTGGTTTCTGGCAATGGATGGCGAACAGATAGCGGGTGTTGCACTGTGCCAGGACGATAAAGAGAGCGGTGCGTGGGTTCATTCGCTCGGTATCCGTCGTCCGTGGCGTCGGAAGGGGCTTGGCCTTGCACTACTGCATCACGCCTTTGGTGAGTTCTACCGTCGCGGTCTCTACGACATCTACCTCGGTGTGGATGCACAGAGTCTGACAGGAGCAACACGGCTGTATGAACGTGCAGGAATGCATGTGGTCCGCCGAGCAAATACCTATGAAAAAGAATTACGGGTAGGAAGGGAATTGAGTACGCAGTCAGTTGACATCTGAGCGAGAGGAAGCCAGGAAACAATCGGTTTCGTTGTCTGCCATGTCTTTCTCTTCGCCTTTCATATAGAACTGAAACCTTGCGATTGAGCAGGCTTCATAGAATTCAGAGAGGGCATCCATGATAGTACGTTTACACAATCTCTCGTCACGTTCACCGTTACTCACCGACTTGAACGCCATTGTAGAGCTTCGTACCGTTTGCGACCTCGCCGATTTCGGTTGTGTGCAGACGGTGCGAGAGGACGTAGAGAAGGCATGGCAGTCTTTCAACTTCAATCGTTTGACAGATGCGTGGGTGGTGTATACACGTAAAGGGCAACTTGTCGGCTATGCCGATGTGTGGCCTGAGTTGATAGATGCGACAGGAACTCAACTTGTCGCAACACTCTATGTCCACCCGGACTATCGTGGACGCGGTATCGGAACGCTACTAACCTGGCTGACTGAGGAACGTGCGCGAGAGATGGCGCATACCTTTACCGGATGGGTTACATTGCGTCGCGTGGTTGGAACGTTGACGTTGAGCGCGAATCGTCTGTTAGAGCGCGAGGGGTACGTACTCGTCAAGAGCTTCTGGCGTGTATTCCTCGACGAGGGGCAGGATTGCTTCACGCTAGACGTGCCAGTGGCATCATCAGTTGTGTTCGATGGAACGTCTGAAAAGCACCAGACAGGTTTATATCATGCACATCACTTCAATGTCTACGAAAAAGACCTGTGTGGTGTGAGTGACCCCTGTACCGAGTCTTTGTTGATGGAACCCGGCGCATAATAGAACGACGAAGCAGGTGCGTTGAGCTACCAGGGTCTGATGTATCACACCCTGGTAGCCACTACAGGTCTATTGGATGCAAACTGTGTAAAAAATTGTTACTTTCTACTCGTATTAAGAGTCTGTTACTATGTAGTAAACGTATGCTAAATAGAGAGAATTTGCTATTAGATGTAGTGTAGGTCGGGTAGTTGGAAGATTGTGCGCGAAGAGAATGCGCCCGTAGAAAGCACAGTGCTGTTATGCCTCGTTCTATAACTGTTCGTTTGCCTGAGCGTTTCCCACGCCGCTCAATCGCACCGCTCTTGATAGGAACATTCATACAACGAATGAATTCAGGAGCAGGAACAGTTATCTATGGACTCCTTCTGGCACAACTGGCATTACATGCAAAGCATGCAATAACTAGCGTTCAGGTTGGCTTACTTCCTGTTGTGTACTTCCTCGCAGAACTTTCGCTTGCACCTCTCATGGGAAGTTTGAGTGACCGTTTCGGGCGACGTTTATTTCTCGTCATTGGGCCTTTACTTGGTCTCGCACAGGCATTGTTGCTCGTTTTCACTCCCACCGTTGATCCACTACCATATCTGTTGCTACTACAAGTCATCTCTGGTATCTCAAGTGCTATGCTGACTCCGGTTGTCCTGGGCTATCTTGCCGATTTTACCGCTTATAGCCCTGGAAAACGGGTACGTATCATGAGTTTCTATGAACTGGTGACAAGCGGTGGTATCGCGGTGGGAACAGTGGTTGGTGGACTCGCATGGGTACGATTTGAACGTAACTCCTATATATTGCTTGCCGCTCTCTACCTTGTCGTTGCGATGTGTATGTTCCTCGCGCCAGTCATTGGACAGGTGATGGAGCGGAGCGATTTTCGCACAACGGCCCGACGCTACTGGCGCATTCTCCGTTCTCCACGCCTGTTCATCTTCGTGCCGGCTTGGATATGCATTTCCGCCCTTGTTGGCGTCTGGTTCAGTTCACAACTCACCTTCATCCTCTCAAGTCATGTGCATAATTCAAATCAATGGCTTGTAGGTATTACAAGTGGTCATCATGGTGGACAATTGCTCAGTCTCATACTCGGTGGCTACGTCCTCTTCTTCGGGCTATGTCTCCTGTTCTGGGCTTTCTTCCTCAATCATGTACCGCGTCTTCGCCTGATGCTCTTTTCGATTGGCGGCGTATATCTTGCCTGTATCGCGCTTGTAGGCATTAACCACAGAGGAATGGGTCATCAAGAATTCCTCTGGTTCTGGATACTGCTCTTGATGATAGGCGTATTTGCCGAAACGAGCTTCGCACCTTCCGCGCTGGCCTACCTCGCCGATATTTCGGAGGATGCCGCAAAGGATCGTGGCCTGTTGATGGGCCTCTATTCCATCTTCCTCGGTCTGGGGCAGATACTTGGCAATGGGATGGGCGGCTTTTTCGCGCATAATCTTGGCTTCGACGGCCTCATCCTGTTCACGGTCATTCTTGCTACCATTGCACTTCCTTCATTACTCTTGTTACTTCTACAGGAGAGGCGCGTTGGCTCGTTTTCAGGTTCTCCTTCCTGACACACGCGATATCTCTCTTCCTGTTTAATCAGATGTGACAGATAGGGACAAAGTGTGCTACACTGATAGCGAGATAGATTCACACGTCTCGGTAGCTTGAAGACCTTGTATAGCTTGCAAGGTCACGCCTACCTCGTTTCCCAACCACACAATGTTAATGGAGCCTATTTCGTATGACACAAACTATTGATTCCGCATCACAACATAACGCCGTCGGTAAACCGACTCGTCGTCAGGATGCGCTTGATAAAGTGACAGGCCGTACACGCTATGCTGGCGACCTCGATTTCCCAGGGCTGCTTCATGCGCGTCTGGTACTGAGTCCGTATGCCCATGCGCGTATTCTCTCAATAGATACCTCGGCGGCTCTGGAAGTTCCTGGCGTTGTCGCAGTCTATACCGCCGAGACGCTCAAGATGGCACATGCTCAGAGTCCTTCACGCTCTCAAGCACCGCTTGCCAGTAAAGAGGCGTACTGGTCGGGGCATCCCGTCGCTCTGGTACTGGCAGAGACGGAAGCAGCAGCAGCCGATGGTGTTACACTGGTGGATGTAGACTATGAGCCATTACCAGCCGTCATGGATGCGCTTGCTGCACTTGAACCGAATGCACCCCTTGCACGAACTCGTCAAGAAGGAGAAGTTGCTGAAATCGCTGGCGGCGATGCCCATGCAGCAGTCGGCGGAGGCGTGGTGGAAGAGCAGAAAGAGGAGCTATCCGAGAACGTCTGTGACACAACACACTACGTTTTCGGTGATATCGAAGCTGGCTTGCGAGAGGCGGACGTGGTTGTTGAGCGTAGTTACACGACGAGTCCAGTGCATCAATCCTATCTGGAGCCACAATCGATCACGGTAGTACCGAGTCAGGGTGGGCGTCACCTCGATGTATGG
>DAIQNC010000332.1:0-563 GCA_036788655.1 Ktedonobacteraceae bacterium | reverse complement strand
AACATGCCAGAGCGACAAATTAGTGTTGAGTCAGTGCCAATAGGTGGAGCATTTGGTGGTAAGTTCGGACTCATCGAACCGCTCGCTGCCGCCGCCGCTCATGCAAGTAATCGGCCTGTCCGCCTTGTTTATACACGCGAAGAAGACCTGCGAGCCGCCAACCCTGCCCCATCAACGGTGATAACAGTCAAACTCGGCGCGAAACATGATGGGACGCTTGTTGCTATGCAAGCAAAGGTCGTGTTCGACTCTGGAGCTTATCCTGGCGCGGGTGCGAGTCTTGGTGGCTACCTGCTGACGAGTACCTATCGCTGCCCAAATATTGACGTTCGTTGTTATGAAGTGCTTACTAACAAGGTGAGTGTAGGAGCTTATCGTGCTCCGGGTGCGCCACAGGCAACCTTCGCACTAGAGTCAACCGTGAACGAGCTAACCCGTGAACTGGAGATGGACGACCTTGCCTTCCGCAAGCAGAATGGTCTGAAGCAGGGCGACCCGACGATTGATAAGCGTCGTCCGCAAGTGCCTCGTATCGGTTTGCTAGAGTGTATCGATGCACTTGA
>DAIQNC010000331.1:0-5090 GCA_036788655.1 Ktedonobacteraceae bacterium | reverse complement strand
ATAGATAGAAACGTCGGACGAACCGAATAAACTCTGTAGGGGCGTTATTCGATAACGCCCTGGCAGCCACCTTATGAACGTTCATTATTCCTTTGCAACGTTCGTGGTGTGGCTGCCAGGGCGTTATAGGCGTAGTTGCAAGGGCGTTATAGAATAACGCCCCTACAACAGTTCCGCCAGGCGTGTGCGTTCCTGGGCATTAAGGGGTAGCAGTGGAAGACGTGGTGAGCCACCATAGCCTGCAACGAGTTCAAGAGCAGCTTTGAGACCAGCGACACCATAGCCAGAGGTCACGGCGTCATTGATGGGAATGAGGTGAGCCTGTAACTTGCGTGCCTCGTCGAACTGCTCACCCTCAAAACACGCCTGCACATCACATACATCCTGGGGAAAGATGTTTGCAAGGGCGGCAACCGCGCCGGAAGCTCCCACCGCTAACGCTGGCAACAGATAGCTGGCACTTCCAGCAAACACACGAAATGTTTCAGGAACAGCAGCAATAATTTGTGCAAGTTTCGCAATGTTCCCCGCGCTATCCTTCACACCGACGATATTAGGATGTTCCGCTAACGTACAAATAAGTTCCGCGCTCAAGTCGATACCAGCCGTGTTCGCTGGCATATTGTACACGAGGACAGGAAGTGGACTGGCATCGGCAATGGTTCGATAATGTGTCAGAAGTGCGTTCGTATCCATGCGCCCTCTATAGTAAGACGGGGGTATGACAAGCGCGAAATCAGCACCACCACGTGCCGCTTGCTCACAATGGGCAATCGTTGCACGAGTTGACAGGTCGCCACATCCCACAATCAAAGGCATTTCTTCCGCCCCTTGCTCATACAACTCTTGCAGAACGATATCGGCGGTCTCTATCAACTGTTGTCGCTCATCATTTGTGAGGTGAACAGCCTCACCATTGCTGCCCATCAAGACATAGCCTGCAATACCGCTATCTGCCAGACGTTGCAAGTGTTTTCGGAACGTCGTAAGGTCAAGGTCTTCTTGCTCATCAAAAAATGTCGGGACAGGTGGATAAATGCCGTTGGGAAGTTGCTGTGCCATTATAATTTCCTCTCTAACATATGCCATTGAGGAAATTATAGCATAATGACTCGTATAAGCTTGCATTTTTGTTGACAATCGCATCTCTGTATCTGTATACTGCTTATACATCATATATCGGAGGTTCTTAACACCTATGCCAGATTGTCGCTAACTTCACTCTGCTTCATTTTCAACAATTGAAATAGACATCATTCTTCTCGCTGAGAATCCTGCTCATTGCACCTGAAAGATACCGCACATGGCAGGACAGCTAGCTCATGATGTCGTGAGGTATGGAGAAGCATACGGCAAACCGGATGTTTGATACTGATTTCTGGTGAGAATATCCTTCCATTTCCTGTATTCACCCTTCGGCAGGTTCATAATGCCGTTCTGCTGGCCTTCCTTTCGCTCTCGGAAAATGCTAGCAGACCTTTCTTCATAACTCTCCATACCTTACTAGCCTCAATGTAATGTCGTCTTTTTCTCTTACATTCAAGAGGAGATTTTACATGTCACAAATAGCGAAACACTACGAACTGGCAAGACATCACGAACTCGCGGGACAATCCTATGATGCTGATGAGCCACCCGGCGTGGCAAACGGCTTTGCGTTTGAAATGGTGCGACTGGAAAAGAACAATCCAGTTGAATTCGCCATCACGAAACGCTACCTTTTGCGATTCATTCATGAAGGTGCAACCATTGTAGATGTAGGTGTCGGAGTGGGCCATTATAGTGAATTGCTAGCAAGTCGAGGTAGCGACATTCATCTAGTGGATGTTGCTCCACGTCTATTAGAGGCCGCACAAAAACGATTGACGGATGCAGGATTTGGGCAGCGGATACGTAGCATTACTCATGCATCAGCAACAGACCTCTCATTTTTGCCAGATGCGTCCTGTGATGCCGTTTTGATGCTCGGCCCATTCTATCATCTCAGCTTGCTTGAAGAACGTCGGCAAGCGGCGGCGGAAGCGTGGCGCATTCTACGTAAAGGTGGCTTACTTTTCGCTGCTGGCATCAATCGCATGACTATGCTGAGTTGGATTTACAAAGATGGGGCCGGGGATATTCTGGAGGAACTGGAATGGTTAAAGCCGTATGTGCAAACTGGCAATTTTCCCGTTTCTGAACCCGGTGTTCCATCGATCATTCATCTCACGACGATTGCCGAGTTTCGTGCCGATTTCACAATCTTTCAGGAACGTGTCCTCGCTGGAATCGAATCCTTTGCACAGGGAAATGAAGGCAACTTACTTTCCCTTCCATCAGAGAAAGCACAAGCATGGCTCGATTTGATTGAAGAGACAGGAAGAATGACCGAAGGATTAGGCTTGACAGGGCATTTCCTCTTCATCGGACAAAAATAGCTAGCGCACAACGATGTGCAACAGGATGTATACGGCGTAGGACAGAAGCAGTAATGCTCCTGCACTACGCCCGACACGCCCACGCCAGAGAAAACAAGTGGCGATGAGAACGACAACCACGAGAAACGGCCAGTCGAGTTCGCGTATAAGCGGATTGACCTGTACGGGAGTAATCAACGCGATGAGGCCGAGGTTGAAGAGCGTGAAATAGAGCAATGTGCCAACAAGATTGCCCGCACTGATGTCGTGCCGTCCCTCTTTCGAGGGCAGTGCCTGACGTACAATCTCTTCCAGTTCGATGACGGCAGGTGTGACGACCATGCCCATGAGTAACGCTGGTATACCGAGCAGTGCGATGATATTTGCCGCGCCGAACGCGACCAGTTCGCCACCGGCACTAATTGCTATCAGACCAACGAGAGTCAGCACTATTGCCAACCAGAGCGGTCGGTGCTTTTCCAGTGCCTCAGCAACTTCACCCTCTGGCTCCAAATCCCGACTTCGTGAGCTTCGGATAAGATAGAGTATCGCCAGCACGAAAGCTACTAGCAGCACGAGACCCGTCCAGCGAGGTGTTACAGGTGCGAAGAGAGCTATACCCGGCAGAAGTGCGCTGATGGCGAAGAGAAGTAGTATGCCACGTGGAAGTCGTATGTTCAAAGGGAAAAGGATAGCACCCAGGCCGAGTGCCACGCAGACCAGGAAGATTGCACCGCCGAAAACAGTTCCTAATGCGATAGAAGCAGTGCCACGTCCACCAGAAGCAAGACCAACAGCAACATTCTCGGCCTCGAAACCAGATAAAATAGCCCCGATGAGAAATGCGGAGAGACGCAATCGTATCGAAAGGCTTACCAGTCCCTCCAATAGTCGCTCCGTCGCCCATATCGCCAACAACGCACCAATGATGAAGGCAACAATATTGAGTGCAATATTCACTGTGTTATCCTTATTGCCAGGTTAGTCTCGTGTGTCTAGCGTATCATGCTGAACACAACAACGCACAGCACAATGATAGCACAGAGCATCACACTTCCCCAGACCATACGCATCATAGTCGCTTTTTTGGCAAGCTTGCTGCGTAGTTGGGTGACACGGGTTTCCTCGGCAGGACACCAGTGCGCGACACCACAGTAGGGGCAGAGGGGAAAGAGTTCATAGGGTGGACAGACATGAGGCGCACTACTTGCACATGCTGTATTACCATAGCTGACCGAGCCGACCTGATTACGAATTTGCTCACTCTCGAAGACGGCAGTGCAATGGACACAACGGAGTAGCAGGTATTCAGACCAGTCACGTGCGCCACAGTTCGGGCAAAGCAGGGGCAACTGCTGTTCGTCCACAAGTTGCACAGAAGAGGGACGCCATGTATGCTTACAACGATGGCAATAGTAGTCGTGCTTGCGCGTTTCGGGTGCATCGCCACGTAGCAATCCCTGCTGCTGCAATGTCTGCGCCTCTGATGACGACAGTTCGTAATCCATATTGAGCAACGAGACATGCGTGGGATAGCCAGCGTGAATATTCGGAAAATCGTAGGCACGATTCCGGTCTCGACGCGCCGATGCACTCTTTGAGGCACGTCCTGCTGTGACACTGGCATTGGACGAAGTTCGTTGCGAAGATGCACGTTGCCTGTCCATCACATGCTCGGAACGGCGCAAATCATACTGTCTGCGCTCTTCCGGGTCGCTCAACGTTTGATAAGCACGTAAAATCTCTCGCATTCGTTCTTGCGCGTCGTCTCCTTTATAGACATCGGGATGATACTGGAGTGCGAGCTTCTTGAATGCGGCTTTGATGTCACTTGTGGATGCGTCAACAGCGACGCCTAATTGTGCGTAATAGTCAATAAATGTGTCCATGTCATAGTATATAACGAACGACGTAGATAAAGGTTGTTAATCATGCAAAACTCACGGAATTTCTACGAATTATTCGATGCCTGTCAACAAGAGGGATGCCCATTCTGTCGTGTTGCCCACGACAGTATCACCCGTTATCTGGATTCATGGAAGTACGAGGTGTTTACCGATGTAGAGGATCGTGAAAGGTTACGCCGTTCGCAGGGATTTTGCCATGCACATACGTCGCACCTGGTGCGTATGGGAGCTTCGATACAGCTTGCCCAGGCATATCAGGCTGTTCTTACTGATACAATTGAGCAACTGCAAGCAAACCTCTCAGGGCAACATGGGCGAGGACGACGCCGTTTGTTCGAGACAAAACGTGAGCGAGCTATATGTCCTGCCTGTCTTCAACTCGAAGGGATCGAAGCCGACCTCGTTCTCACCTTGCGACGCGCCCTGCTCGATTCGCAGTTTTACGAACGGTTCTGCAACTCACAGGGTCTCTGCCTTCCACATCTGCGGCTCACCACCGAACTCAAGCTTCCCGATGTTGGTGGTGACTGGCTTTCGCTGTTACAGAAGGCGGAGATTGTATGTTTACAGAGACTTGACGCGCAACTCTCCGAACTCATACGCAAGCACGACTATCGTTTTGTAAATGAAGAACATGGCGACGAGATGTTGTCGTGGAAACGCGCTGCTGGCCTTGTTGCTGGGGAAGAACAATTATAAACATTGATAAATTATTGTAGGTTGTGTAGGGACAGGTTTACCACGTCCGCATGGGGATATAGTGCGACGTGCGGACGTGGTAAACCTG
>DAIQNC010000330.1:1323-5095 GCA_036788655.1 Ktedonobacteraceae bacterium | reverse complement strand
CATGCAACCATTCCGTGACTCAAGTTCTGTTGCTGTTCTTTTGCAACATATTAACACGCTCCCCACACCGCCGTTGTTGATCAATCCGCAGATACCGCCAGCGTTATCAGAGGTTATTCTGCGTGCGATGGCAAAGGAACCTGCGAACCGTTACTCTCTAGCCTCACTCTTTGCCACCGCCATTGCAGATGCCTGTGCAATTCGTCCCACCAAGCCTATTTCACGCGAGGCCATTGCTGAGGAGGAACGTCGTTATCTCTCAGGTTCAGGGTCTCATCGCCCCTATACCTCTATTCTCGGCGTCTCCCAACCCATGCCTGCGATAACAACTGATCCTCACACTCCTGCTATCAGACCACAAACGCCGTCACAACCACTTCCGCGCATTGTTGCACGAGAAGCAACACTTCCCTATGCGACACGTCCGTCGCAATCTATTCCTGTTGTTCGGACGCAATCGACCGACACTCCTGCACCTGGGATGTATAGTGTTCCTACTTCTACACCATCAGTTCCTACAATGCCAGTTGTGTCGGCATCTCAATCATCACCATCGCACCCTGCGATATCGAGTATAACAGCAAAAGTAGCTTCAACGCCCTCATCACCAACGCATAGAAGCTCTCCGCTACCAGCAATATCGTCAAAGCACTCAATAGTGGCTGCACCGGAGCAGTCTCTTGTCGTCTCGCCTTCCTCGCCTCCACATACATCAGCACATTCGACATACGCCATACGAAAGCGGTCACGAAGCCGCGAGAAGATACTCTATGCTGCACTTGGTCTTCTGCTACTTATGATTATCGTTGTGGGTGGTATTGTTGGTCGTTTACTGGTAGGGCAACAGAATACGGTAATAGGAAATGCTTTCTTCCAGGATGACGCCTTTGGCAATGCAGATATACTACACATCGAGATGCAAGCTATTAGTCAACTTCCATCAGGTCAGGTCTATCGTGCGTGGCTCCAGACAAACCAGCACCAAACTATCTATCTTGGCGCACTTTCGCCAACAAGCAACGGGGCAACACTCGTCTACCCTGGCGATGCACAACATACCAACCTTCTTGCCATTGCACAGAGTATTCTCGTCACTCAGGAAAGCAGCACGAGTAACACAACTACTCCATCGGGCAATAGTGTCTATCAGGCCAGTTTCGACACACAATCGCTTCCATATATTCGCAATATTCTGTATCAAACTCCGAACTTTCCTGAAACCGGGGGCGTTGCTGCTGGCCTTTTCGAGACACTTAAAGGCATGGACGACAAAGCAGGAAGTATTGTCGATAGCATCCAGGGAACACACGATCTGGGCATGGCAAAGCGACAGGCCATTCGCATTATCGAACTTATCGACGGCACACAATATGCAATGGACTCCGGTGACTTGCCGAAAGGAACACCAAGTAACGTCGATGCAAGGGTTGGACTCATTTCCTCATCTACACAGCCCGGCTATATCGACACACTCTCGACACAACTGGATAAACTACAGGCAACGGTGAGCAATAATCCATCGCAACTACAGCATATTCAGAACGTGCGAAACGCCCTGAACGACCTTCGCACCTGGATACAGGAGGCACGAACCTATGATGTGCAACTCGTAAAAGGGCAAGATTTATCAAATCCTGCAATGCTAGACGCAGCCTTACACGTGCAACAACTCATCGCCGACTCCTACAGAGGGCGCACCATTCCGCCCAATGTGAGTCCACTGCCCATCGCAGGTTCAGCAGGGGCATATCAGGCATACATAGAGTGCGAATATCTGGCAACGCTGGATATACGACACGTGTAAATGGTCGCATAAATCTGTAGGAGCGGTCTTCGATAACGCCTTTGCTGCCTCATCACGACGTTCATCTTCCTGTCAATGTTCGTCATAGAAAACAGCAAGGGCGTTATCGAAGACCGCTCCTACAGATTGTTCAAAGAGAATATCACCGCGTCATGAAAAGAGGCGTCTGATTTTTACTGGTCAAGTTGTGCGTTGACGCTGATAGCAACGTTGTTGCGTAGCGCGTTGGAAACAGGGCAATTTTGTTCGGCGGTTCGTGCAGCTTGCTCAAAACCTGCGGCATCCAGACCCGGTACTGTACCACGTACGGTCAGATTGACAGATTCGATCTTGAGTCCACTTGAACTCAGATTTGCGGTACAAACCGCATTCACTTCGAGTCTCTGCGGCGTTTTGCCACTTGAAGCTAGCGTATTTGAAAGCGACATTGCATAACATTCCGCATGAGCAGCCGCAAGTAACTCTTCGGGGCTGGTCTTACCATCAGACCGCTCTACACGCGATGCCCAGGTGACAGGAAGATTTTGTAATGCGCCACTACTTGTACTCGCTATCGTTCCGTTCCCCTGCGTAAGTGTACCTTCCCAGATTACTTGAGCGCGACGTTCTGCTTGAGGCATATCTTTTCCTCCATATTTATGCTGTTTCAACGACAAAAAGCTACTTATCGAAGAGGCTTTTCGCTACAACAGAGCTACAATGGATGCTTCACCAGCGAAACATTCCCTGCATATCTTATCACGGAATGCCATCATCAACAAATGACAGAATGCTTGCTCATCCATTGCGGCGTCTACGTGCCATCTCTTCCTCTGTCGTACCGCTTGTGACCAGTTCGTAGAGGATGGCTTGCGTCTGCTTTGGGCGCAAGATACGCCCCAGACGCTGGATATATTCGCGCTTCGTACTATTGCCGCTCACAATAATAGCGACACGACAATCTGGCACATCGACGCCTTCGTTGAGAACACGCCCCGTTACTAATTTGCTATACTGCCCTGTCCGAAATCGTTCCAGGATAAGTCGTCGCTCCTCTGCTGGCGTCTTATAGGTGATACTGGGTATACAAAGGCGACGGCTCACCTCATCAACAACCTGATTGTATTCTGAAAATATAATTACCTGATCGTTGGCATGTTGACGCAACAGCCGTTCAATCTCTTGATATTTCGCAGGTGCGTTCATAGCAATGTTACGAGACTCACGCCATGCCAGCATCGCTGCTCGTGCCTCCGGGTCACGTGCGCTCATATAGATAACTTTTTGTTGAAAGTCTTCGGGCGACTGAATAACAATGTGTCGTCGCTGCAAAAACGCACGGTAGAGACGGCGTTGCTCATCATACCGTGCCTTATCCTCTTTCGAGAGCGCGATAGCGATATGTTCTTCCCGAAACTGTGCGAGATAGCGGTCTTCGGTCAACTCCGAAGGCGAACGACGATACACCTCTGGCCCAATCAACTCCTCCAGCTCGATATGTGCCATATCGCTGCGTTCCGGTGTCGCACTTAGGCCGAGGCGAAGTGGTGTGAATGCGCTTTCCGCGATGATGCGATAGGTCGGAGCAGGTAAATGATGACATTCATCAAAGATAAGCAGACCAAAGTGCCGCAACTCACGTGGGTAGAGAACGGCAGAGTCATAGGTAATAATAGTGATGGGGCGTATATCTTTCTCGCCACCGCCAAACACACCTATCTGCTCTATGTCCACTGAAAGCGCACTTGCCAGCGAGACACGCCACTGCTGCAACAGGTCGATTGTTGGAACCACCGCCAGCGTCCATAGACCCGTTTCATGTATCGCCATCGCCGCCAGAAACGTTTTACCTGCGCCCGTTGGCAACACAACAACGCCAGCACTCCCCACCGCGAGCCACTCGCCCAGAGCCTGCTCTTGATAAGGCCGCGCATCCATCCCCAACGTCGTCTCAAACGACAGCACAGGCCGCTCCTCAAACGCCACCTC
>DAIQNC010000330.1:0-1313 GCA_036788655.1 Ktedonobacteraceae bacterium | reverse complement strand
GCTATACCGCGCTCACGAAGCATCCGTTTGAGTGTAGAGAAATAGATAGGCAACGTCCGCAAGAAGTGATGCCGTTTATCCTGTACGATACGAGAGCTTACGGCTATAGGAAGTTTTGTGCCGAAGAGCATGGTGATTAGCTCATCACGAGAAAGATGAGCGTGTTCGGGCGATGGGGTGAGGATGAGGTCGCGGCCTCGCAGGTCGAATGTGATGGTCATGAATATAGCATTTCTTTATGACGCGAATAGCGATGATTGTTCTGGACTTTTTGCTATTCTTTGCTGTTTTTGCTGCATAGTCTCGCTGATATCGAGCAACGATGCTACGATATCATCAAAATGCTCTACAGGCCATCCAAGAGGTTGTCCACCCCGTTCTATGAGTGCCTCGTTTCCCGACAACACAGCATCTGTTGTCTTCCTGACATACAACGTTGGTTTTGGCTTCTGTTTTCGTGTCAAGACACCATTTGCACCTTGCCACGTTCCGCCTTTGGTATCTGACTCAGCTACAATCACAACTTGTGCCAGGCCTGTAACGACATTGTTTCGCTCCATTGCACGGCTCACTACCCATTGAGCATCAGGGTGAAACTGACTGAGTAATAATACATTCCCTGACTCTATTCTGGGCTGTAGGGTAAGCATTTGTTTTTTACTCAGTTTACGAATGCCATGAGGAAGAACAACAGTAGTGTGACCATCACTGACACTGGCCGCTCCCTCATAAGCAGCGCGGTCTACGCCACGAGCATTGCCACTTATCACATTAGCCCCATGCTGTGAGAGAATTTCTGCCGTTGTTCTGGTGAAATTGAGACTAGCATCTTTCGCATTGCGAGAGCCTATAATTGCGATAGTACGTCGATTCAAAATATTCAAATCACCCATTACAAAAAGAATTGGTGGAATGTGAGTCAAGTCAAGTGCCGACTTGAGCAAAGCAGGATATTCGGCATCCAGTACCGTAACCATTTGAATATGACTATTTTGTAACTGTTCTACGAGAAATCCCTGCGCGATGCGTTTCCCTTTTACATCTTCCAATTTCTGTATCATTTCGGGTTTGAGTTGACATGTAGTTTGCCATTCCTGAGCATCAGCCTCGAAAAATCCTTGTAGCGTTCTGCCCAGTTGCTTACACCATCGGGCAATAATAGTATTAACAGTACGATTTGTAAGCCCACTCTCAAAAGCAAGCAGCAACCAACAAGCTTGTTCTCGTGGATCCATAACTTTCCTCCTTATCCTTTATTGATCATCCGAGTGGAGCGTCCGAGTGATTGTAAAGGGATATACAGCATTCGCGCC
>DAIQNC010000329.1:4909-5118 GCA_036788655.1 Ktedonobacteraceae bacterium | reverse complement strand
CAATCAAGGATATCACATGTAACATTCGCCAGTAGACGCCCGATGACGCGCATATCCACGGTATCTTCTGGTAACTGGATGAATGCTTCAGCCATACTCAAGAGACCTTCAAGAGCAACATGGGTGCGATGTTCTAGATGACGATGTTCTGTTTCCTGTCTCATTGCCTCTTCCTGGACATGCTTTCTTCCGGTAATATCTTCAATAAC
>DAIQNC010000329.1:2550-4899 GCA_036788655.1 Ktedonobacteraceae bacterium | reverse complement strand
TGGCAGACATGGTAATATTCACCCAGAGAATTGATTTGTCTTTGCGGATATATCGTTTCTCGAACGTACACGATTGTACTCCATGTATGAGTTGCTCAAGAGCTTCTGCTGTGTGAGGAGCGTCATCAGGATGGGTGAGATAGAGAGCTGGCTGGTTCAGTAATTCTTCTCTTGTATAGCCAATCATATCGCAAAAGCACTGATTGGCCTGGATCAAGTGACCTTCTGGCAACGTCGCAAAGACCATACCGATGCTGGCTTGCTCGAACATGTGCCGAAAGCGCATCTCGCTTTGATGAAGATGCTCTTCGAGTTGCTTACGCTCCGTGATATCCGTATTGATGCCTACCCATTCACGAACAGTGCCATCCGGCTCGAAGACGGGAACAGCGCGTGAATTGAAGACACGATAAACGCCATCGTGTCGGCGGAGCCGATATTCGGCCTCGTAGGTCTGCTTTGTCTGTATGGCGTGATACCAGAGTTTACTTACGTACTCACGATCATTGGGATGAATGGCCTGGATGACTTTTAATCCATCAGCCTCTTCAAGTGTCAGACCAGTATAGGCACACCACGCGGCGAAATCATGGGCGTGGTATCCTGTCGAGTCTGTTGTCCAGACGATTTGTGCGGTAGCTGAGACGAGCGAGCGATAACGTGCCTCGCTTTCTTGAAGACGGTACTCCATATCCTGCACAGATGTAGTCGAAGGAGAGAGACTGACTAGCCCATTCAGGGCATCGCTCGTATTGAGATTGTGAGAAGTATCCACACCATTCTTTGTTTCTTCTGAATAAATACGTTCATCTTTTTTCTTATGCAGACTGATAATGTTCCGCTTCGTCCCCTGTATATCGCCGTCCGACCTGGTATCCATAAATATACTCTCCACGCCTGATTATTCATCCTTGAATGTCCCTATAGCGTACACTACATAAGGGAAAGATGATAGCGGAAAGTCACGAGAGACAACATTTTCCCTGTAAAACAACCTCTTGTGTTACCTGTAAACACGAATGGCGAAACGAAAAAGGATACAGTAAGGAAAAAGTCACAGGAGCGATTTTTGATGAGTAAACAGCTTCACCGTTTCTCGACACGCGCACTTGCGTTACAATGTGCGATTCTTCGAGGCGAACTATTGTCAGAAGTTATCAGAGACCGAGTACGCTACTTGCTATTAGATTTTCTGGCCGTAACGCTTCGTGGCTCAATACTACCTTCGAGCCAGACAGTCTATGCTATGCTTCGCTCCGGTGCTTTTGGGTCATGTAATGATGAGCATGGTGTGACTATTTTGGGAAGAGCAGAGCGGATGGAAGCATCATGGGCGGCATTAGCAAATGGTGTTGCATCACATGGTCTGGAATTGGATGATGTCGAAAATGAGTCATCGTTGCATCCAGGCGTTGTAGTCTTTCCTGCCGCGCTTGCGCTCGCCGAGTCACTCAAAAGCAATGTTGAGGATTTTTACGCCGCAGTAGTAGCTGGATATGAAGTGACGCTGCGTGTTGGAGCCGCCCTTCGTCCTGCCGCTACTTATGAGCGAGGGTTTCATCCGACAGCAATTTGTGGCGCGTTAGGGGCAACGGCAGCGAGTGCGCGTCTCCTCAATCTTTCACCAGAACAAACAACAATGGCTCTGGGCATCGCAGGAAGTATGGCGGCTGGCTCAATGGCATATCTCGATGAGGGAGCATGGACGAAGCGTCTGCATCCCGGCTGGTCATCACATGCTGGCATCGTTGCGGCACGGCTGGCGCAAGCTGGCTTTGTCGGCCCGACGAATATCCTTGAGAGCCGTTATGGTGTACTTCACGCCTACTCATCTGCTGGAGACGTGAGTAAGTTGGAACGTCATCAGGACGATGAACCGCTCATTATGAAGGTTTCGCTCAAACCTTACGCTTGTTGCCGTTATATGCATGGCCCAATAGATTGCCTGCTCAAAATACGGCAACAGCATTCACCTGAGCCGGAGCAAATTGCACACATCTCCTGTGGAGTGCTTACAGGAGGGCGTGGTCTGGTTATGGATCCCATCGAGCAAAAGCGTGAAGCACAAAACATCGTAGATGCGCAATTTAGCATGCCTTATGGTGCGGCAATCGCGCTCCTAACAGGAAAAGCGGGCCTCTCCGTTTTTACCGATAGCTGGTTAGCCAATCCTCAACTCCGTTCACTGATGCAGCGAGTCGAATGCTATACCTCATCCGAACTCGATGCCCACTATCCTGCTGAGTGGAGAGCAGCCGCATCGGTAGAGATGCGCGATGGGCGTATTTTTGAGGAAAGCATTCGTTATCCGCTCGGCGACCCACATAATCCGCTCAGTTGGGAACAACT
>DAIQNC010000329.1:0-2515 GCA_036788655.1 Ktedonobacteraceae bacterium | reverse complement strand
GCAAGCTATGAACATCCTGTAGGGGCGTTATTCTATAACGCCCTGTGTTACCATACCTACGCTTCAAGTGCCAATACATGTAATTATAAGGCAGCATTTGTGACATGGTAGCACAAGGGCGTTATAGAATAACGCCCCTACAGGATTATGCTATGCCCAGCGAATCAGCCCCATCTCATATTTCTCTACGAGACCGGGATGTGTGGGAACGACGCGCACATTGTAGGCGATACTTCCACTCTTGTCGGGCTTGAGTTGAGCATCATAGCGGTAGGAGCCATCAAGTTCGCGCTTGGTATAGCTCATAGGAACGGTATACTGCGCGTTAGCTCCACGCTCATCGTTCGCATCACCGTAGACAAGCTCGACATTGAGGTCATCGGGCGAGAGGCCGTTTGCACGAACCCACGCATGAACGTCGATGCCTTCGCCCAGACTGAGTTGACCTTCACGCTGCCCTTCAATGTAGAGTTCGAGACTATTCCAACCCTTACGAACATGCTCCTTCCAATCAGCGAGAGAACGCGCCTGCTCATAGCGGTTACGCTCGATGCGCATACTCTGCTGCATTTCTGGCACATAGTAGCAGGTGGTGTACTCTTTGACCATGCGGCGCATACTGAACTCCGGCGCACACGTGCGGATAGCTTCTTTCATATAGCCAAGCCAGCTATGAGATACTCCACTTGCATCACGGTCATAATAGGTTGGGACAATTTCCTCTTCGAGGATGCGATAGAGCGAATTGCTGTCCTCGTTCGCCTGAATGTCCTGGTCGTGGTACTCGCGCTCTTCACCGATGGCCCAGCCATTCTTGCCGTTATATCCTTCGACCCACCAGCCGTCGAGGATACTACAGTTCGGCTGACCATTGAGGGCGGCCTTTTGTCCACTTGTGCCGCTTGCCTCATAGGGGCGAGTCGGGTTATTCAGCCATACATCTGTGCCAGCGACCAGATAACGCGCCATGTCGATATCGTAGTTCTCCAGGAAGACAATTTTGCCTTTGAACTCATCAGAGCGTGAGAGGCGATAGACATGCTCAATCAGTGCTTTGCCTGGCTCGTCAGCCGGATGTGCCTTACCTGCGAAGATGATTTGTACAGGGCGTTGCGGATTATTCAGGATTCGTTTCAAGCGGTTCATATCGCGGAAAATGAGCGTTGCACGTTTGTAGGTAGCAAAGCGACGAGCAAAGCCGATAGTGAGTGCATCGGGATTGAGCATCGAGTCAAATTCCGCAAGCTGGAACGCCCCTTCACCGAGGCGTAAGTGCTGCTGTTTGAGACGTTTACGTGCATAATCAATCAGAAGCTTTTTCCGTTCGAGGTGCGTTTGCCAGAGGGCGTCGTCTGGAATGTTGCCGATATGGCTATTCCAGAACTGCTGGTCATCGACATATTTCCCCCAGTTCTTATCGAGGTATTCACTGAAGAGTGCATTCATCTCCGGGGCAATCCACGAGAAGGTGTGAATACCGTTGGTGATAGAGCCAATAGGAACTTCCTCGACCTCTGCGCCGGGCCACAGGAATTGCCACATTTTACGTGAGACTTGCCCGTGTAGTTTGCTGACACCGTTGTGCTGTCCTGTGAGTTTGAGCGCGAGAACCGTCATGCCAAAGGTCGGTCCCCAACCATGATCCTCACGAGCGATGTCCATAAACTGGTCGCGGTTCAAGCCCAGTTGTCCCCAGTAGCCCCCGAAGTAGCGGTCAATCAGGTTGTAGCTGAACGTATCGTTGCCAGCGACGGGTGTATGTGTCGTGAAGAGTGAGTTAGCTGCGATGGCCTCACGTGCCTCGTTGAAGCTCATACCGGAAGCGACCAGTTCGCGGCATCGTTCAAGGCTCAAGAAAGCCGCGTGACCTTCGTTCAAATGCCACACAGAAGGCGAGATTCCAAGAGCGCGAAGCGCACGAACGCCACCGATGCCGAGAACAACTTCTTGCGAGATACGCATTTCGTGATCGCCAGAGTAGAGACGCGCAGAGAGTTCGCGGTCATTGGGAGCGTTGGGAGCCACATCCGTATCCATCAGATACAGAGGTACACGCCCGACTTGCAGTTTCCAGACTTTCGCATAAATGCGGCGTCCAGGCAAATCGACGTTAATCATAACCTCATTGCCATCTGGCCCGGTCGCAGGTGTGGCAGGAGCCTCAGAGAAGTGCAGTTTGTCGTAGGTTGCCTCTTGATGTCCCTCACGTGTAATACGCTGATGGAAGTAGCCCTGCGGATACAGGAAGCCGACGCCAACAAAAGGGAGTCCGAGATCGCTGGCTTCTTTACAATGGTCGCCGGAAAGGATTCCAAGACCACCAGAATAAATGGGCAGTGATTCGTGCAGACCGAATTCAGCAGAGAAGTAGGCAATCACCTTATCTGTATATTCAGGATAGGTGCTTGAAAACCACGTGTCCTCGGCACGGGGGTGCATATAGGTATCGAAATCGTGTAGGACACTATCAAATTGTTGCAGATACTCAGCATTTTGCGCGGCATTTTCCAGGAGA
>DAIQNC010000328.1:0-5129 GCA_036788655.1 Ktedonobacteraceae bacterium | reverse complement strand
CTGCCCTGGCTCGAAAAAATTGTGCGAGGACTGGAACGCGACGGGCTGGTCGATATCAAGGAAAATGGTGTTCGTCTCCCTTCATCATAATCCGTTGCATTTGTCTGGACAGAACGTTTATGCTTTCTTCAAGAAGCTTTTTTGAACTTATCTTTTATACTATTGTCTATGGAGGAATACGCACGTGCAACTCACGAGCCTGAATGATATTACCAAACATTCCAGGCACATCTTTCTCTCGCCACATTACGATGATGTCATTTTCTCATGTGGCGGCACAATCGGTGTGCAACTGAGTAGCGGCGTTCGTCCGCTTGTTATCACTGTCTTCGGCGGTGTTCCATCTGCCACGACACAACTGAGTTCTCTTGCTCAACAGGATCACCGCGATATGGATATCGCACCTGTACAGGGAGTTGGGGCCGCCATCGAGCTACGGCGTCAGGAAGATCAGCGCGTGATGGAGTATCTCGACCTCGATTACCTGTGGCTTGACTACCTGGATGCCATCTATCGAGGCACACCTGCCTACTACCCAACAAAAGCGTCCCTCATTGGTGGCGATGTCAACCCTTCCGACCTTGCTATAGACCGTCAACTTGCTCAAGACCTGGTAGCCCTGCATGAGCGGCTTCCCGATGCCGCCTGGTATGCACCGCTTGGCATCGGACGACACGTCGATCATCAGCTTGTCTGTTCTGCTGTTGACCGTCTTGTGCAGCGCAATGCGAAAGTCTATTTCTACGAAGAAATGCCCTACGTCCTGGAGCCGGGCGCACTCGATGCTCGTCTTGCTGAACTCGGAGGTGCATTTGAGCCAGCACTGGTTGAGATGTCTGAATTCCTGCCAGTTCGTATAGAAGCATCGGAAATGTACACATCTCGCATTCGACCAGATTTCGGAGATGTCGCCAACATGCGTCGAGACTTCGAGCAATACACTCATAGCCTCAGACCCGTCGAGACCGTTCACCTCGAACGCTACTGGACACCGCGCTAATCTTTTTTGTAGGGGCGTTATAGAATAACGCCCTGAAACCCCCATGTCCAATCTCCCGCTTTCCTTCTGAAACCCTCATATTGAGAGCTTTGTTCCTTTTGCGTCTCTTGCCGTTGAGCTATAGGGACGATTGGGCTAGCAAGGCGTTATAGAATAACGCCCCTACGAGATTAACAGCATTCTTCAAAATCATACGATTAACGATAGGAATGATGGGTTAATCTATAGCAATCCCGTTACCTCATATTGTTCATTTCGTCCATCATACTATCTAATAGATACTATTTATCTCTATTATTCAATACAATCAATATATACTATTCCAAATAAAGATGTGGAAGAGGTGGATGCATGAAGGGAATAGAAGGCACGACGTTAGGACGATATGAGTTGCGGCGACGCATTGCACATGGAGGAATGTCGGAAGTCTATCTGGGATATGACAGGCGTGTTCGCCGTAAGGTTGCAGTGAAGGTACTTTATGGAAGCAATGAGCCATTTGTGCGGCGTTTCGAGCGTGAAGCTCTCGCAGTTGGTACGCTTTCGCACGACCATATCCTCGCACTCTATGATTTTGGTGAACAACGCCCCTGGTACTATCTTGTGATGCCCTACATTGAGGGTGGTACACTCCGCGATTATCTGCTGAGACGTAAGCAACTTACACTCGAAGAGGCTGGTAGTTTCCTCTTTCAGATAGCATCTGCGTTACAGTACGCACACGATCACGGTGTTATTCATCGAGATGTCAAGCCGTCGAATATCCTGCTACGCCTCGATGGACACGCCTACCTCGTCGATTTTGGCCTGGCAAAGGCAAAAGTTGAGGCAGAATCGCTCACAAATGCCGGAGCAATGGTCGGGACACCCGAATATATGGCTCCCGAACAATCGAACGGGGAACATGATTACCGTAGCGATATTTATTCGCTAGGTATTATTCTGTATCAGATGCTCACAGGGCGTGTGCCGTTCACTGCTGAGTCACCTGTAGCAGTTTCGCTCAAACACATTCAAGTACAACCCACCCCACCGCGCCAGTTGAATCCGAGCATTCCACAGGCTGTCGAGGATGTGATTCTCAAGGCGTTAGAAAAAGACCCCAACGAACGCTATCAAGAGGCGCGAATCCTCGCTGCATCCTACAAAAAGGCGTTGCACCAGGAACAAACATGGACAGATGAACGTGGAGCTGATGAAACAGACAAAATGGATCTCTCGGCAGTCTTTCGCTCCGAACGCGCACCAGCCGATACACATATTCTTGCAGCTATAGAACTCGAACAGGATGAGGAAACCGTACCACTCTTTCCACTCAAGGAACTTCAACCCACACCAATGAGTTTTTCATCACTTCCGAACATTGGAAACAGTATACGTGTACGTCCGGGGCTACGTATTGCGCTCATGGCATTGCTCTGTCTTCTTATTTTCACACCAGTATTGTTGCTTGCACGAATGCAAATAGGTCTGAACCATACAGGTCGAAATAAACACTCTGTACAAACACTTGCAACACAAATACAAGCTACACCCCCGACTACTCCCACTCCTGCAACGCAAACTACGCAAACATCACAAGCTCATGCACAGGCTACTCTTGCGGCTCAGGCTCAGGTTCAGGCAACAGCAGGAATTATCAATTCTCTAAGTGTTGGCAATGTTCTCTACTCCAATTCGATGCTTCTCTCGGATAATGCGACTGATACGGGCGGCTGGCTCAACGATGGTACACAATGTTTTTTTTCATCAATAGGATATCACGTCTACACGGCACGCCCACATTCCGTCTCGTGGTGTTATTCAAGTCGGCAATCCTATGCAAACGTCATTATTACTGCTCAGGCGCAACTACTACGAGGAGATATCTACGGCGTCATTTTCCGCTTACAGCCACGTAGCTCATCATTTTATGTGCTAGAAATTAACAGCCAGGGGGCGTATCGCCTTGTACGCGCACAAGGAAACGATACCCAGAATTGGCTTGTGCTGATCGACTGGACTCCTTCAAGCGCCATCTTAGCTGGCTATGGGCAGACAAACATTTTTTTAATTATTGCCACAGACTCGCAATTTCGGTTCTATATCAATAGACAGCTACTCGTCAATACAATCACCGATACCTCATATACAACTTATGCCTCTGGCCTCATTGGTTTTCTCACAGGCGGTGATAGCTATGGAGGTACTGAAGCCGTTTTTCACGATGTATGGGTATTTCAAAAGTGAGCCAACCAGGGGTAATTGAGCGTGTCGAAGGCAAAGGGGAAGTATTTTACCCACATTACTTGTTATAATATCGTGTGGTATGTACTTTCTCAGAGAGGTCTTTTATGATGAACGATGACACAACTCAATCGCTGCTGTTTCCTCGCACAACTCCCCCGGCAACGCATACGGTGTACCTGGCACTTGGCTCGAATTTAGGAGATAGACGAGGAAACATTGCTGCCGCCATTCAACGGCTCCGCGATATGGTAGATATAGATACGATTTCTTCTGTCTATGAAACAGACCCTGTTGGCTATCTGGATCAGCCACAATTTCTTAATCTGGTCTGCACAGGCAAAACATGGCTTTCCGCGCAGGAATTATTGCACTATGCAAAGAACATTGAAACAGCTATTGGGCGACAAACGACCTTTCGCAATGGCCCTCGCCCTATAGATATTGATATTCTGCTCTATGACAACGAGCATGTTGAGCATGACAACCTTGTCATTCCGCATCCTCGCATGTTCGAGCGAGCATTCGTGCTTGTGCCACTTGCCGAAATCGCTCCGACGCTTGATATACAAGGGCAATCTGTGCAAACGCTCGCCAGCCAGATATCTCATGATGGCGTACAAAAAATCGCTTCGACCTTACGTATTCCGCTTGAACATGACATTCAGAGTGGTCTGCCGGGCGTTCATGTTGGACTTGGGCGCGTCGGTGTGACAGGTATCAAGAAGGCTCTTCTGCTTGAGCGACGTGAAGTATCACAGTGGTTCGAGGCAACCTTCGACCTCTATGCCGATCTTGACCCGAAACGCGCTGGTGTTCATATGTCGCGTTTCAGCGACGTTCTCGAAGAGGTACTGGAAGAACAGGCCACCGCATCCTGGTCGCAGTTAGAATTGCTTGCAGATGCTATCGCACGAGCAATCGTTGAACGACAGGTCGTTACCCGTGCCGAAATTCACATACGTACATCACTTCCGCTCCAAAAGTGGACGCCTGTTTCAGGCCGCCGCACACAGGAAATCTACGGGCTTCTCGCCCAGGCCGTTGCAACGCGGCATGGAAGTCGTCACTTGATAGGAGTCGAGGTTGAGGGTATGGTCGCCTGTCCATGCGCCCAGGATATGATTCGCGCCTATTCTCAGCTACGCTTGCAAGAAGAGGGGCTTTCACAGGAGACCATTAACACTGTCCTCAATGTTACGCCGCTTGCCACTCACAATCAGCGTGGACGCGCAACATTATTCATTGGCTCAGAGCAGACTATTGAAGCGAGTGAACTTGTTACACTGGTTGAGAATGCGATGAGTTCTGAGAATTATGCCTTGCTCAAACGCCCTGATGAACTGTATATTGTACAAAAGGCACATGCAAATCCTCGTTTTGTGGAGGATGTGGTACGCGAGGTGCTATCGGAGGTTGTTGAGCGATATCCGCACCTGTCGGGTGATAGCTTCGTCTGGATACATCAGCGCAATGATGAAACCATCCACAAATATGATGTTGATGCTGAGGGTTGGGGGTTGCTCGACGAGTTACGAGCGGAAATTCTTCAGCGCGAGGATGTGAGACACCATACCACACGTGAAGAGTGGCTACGAGCCATCGAATAAGAAATGATGGGATTTTCTCACCATTGAAACTGGCTCTTAACAAGGCAATCAACTCATGTTATAATGCCAGCAGACGACGCCCGTGCGGTGCGTATGCTGTGCGTACTATGAAGGAGCAACTTTGGAAGACGTTTTACTGGAATCATTACAACTGGCAAAAGCTGCGGTAGATATCGCATCAGATAAGAAGGCTTCGGATGTTCTTTTGCTGGATATCCGCGACATCTCAACAATTGCGGACTACTTCGTCATCTGCAACGGCAACAATTCACGTCAAATTCAGGCCATTGCCG
>DAIQNC010000327.1:1490-5132 GCA_036788655.1 Ktedonobacteraceae bacterium | reverse complement strand
CCTGTTGACCCTGTTGTGCCCAGGAAGGAGCATCGTTATTCATGCCTCCCATATTCCCCATTGACTGCTGATTCCAGTTCCCTGCACCACCAGCGCCTATCTGCGATTGACGTTGCCAGTCAGTCTGTCCAGCACTACCAGATGTTTTCGCGCCCTTGTTTTTTCCACTTCGGATAACGAGAACACCACCAATAACAACCACCACCGCTACAACAATACCCGCGATAGCTATAACCTTCGTGGATGTAACGCCTGCTGCAATGACCAGGAGCGTAAGTTGCCCGTACATATCATTCACCCCTCTGAGCTTAGTGGCAACGTACCTGAAACTCTCGGTCTCAAATTCGTGTACCACTAGATATCTCCATCAGGTACTCGATGAGTACCCCTACAACTGCGACTTTCTACATCTATCAATATGTCACACATGTGCGGAAGGAAGGAACCTCTCGCCTGTTTGTCACTTAACGTAATTCAAAACGTACCTCGACACTTCCAAAACGAATGACATCGCCATCCTTTAACGGATGCTCTTCATGGGGCGTCAAGATGACTCCATTCAAGCGTGTTTTATTGAGTGCATTGAGGTCTTCGACGGTATACGTCCCTTGCTGATAATGCAGGTAGGCATGTCTGCGCCCAACTGTCTTATCGGCCAGGGTAATTTCTGGAAAGATACCCAGCGTCGGGTCTTGCCTACCCACCACCATCAAATCCCCGACCAGAGGAATTGTCTGTCCATTGGACAAAAGAACAACACGTGCTTCTCTTCGTGCTTCGTGAAGAGGCTTATCTACGGAATTGCCCTGTCCTGAACGTCTATTTTGAGCATCGCCGTGTTCGCGGTTATGCATCCCTGCTGGTAGCATATATTTTCCTGTAGGCATCAAAAGAACTCGCTCTTTCACTTGCTCAAGAGCCGACAAAAACTCTTGAGGAGTTGCATAACGATCTACAGGTGATTTTGCCAGTGCTTTCTGCATGAACACATCCATCTCTGCTGGTAAGTCGGGACGTATACGGCAGATAGATGGTACATGTTCGTTCATATGCTTGATTACAATGTCCATAGCCGTCTCACCTTCAAACGGTGGATGCCCTGCGAGCATCTCGAAGAGGACGGTTGCTACTGAATAGAGGTCAGAGCGAATATCTGCTGCTCGACTGCTCTCTGCTTGCTCAGGCGCGATATAATACGCCGTTCCCATAAAGACGTTCGTTTGTGTCAACGTCACAGTTTCTTGACTACGCGCCAGACCAAAGTCTGTAATCTTCACACTATTCTTGCTGTTTACAAGAATATTCTGGGGTTTGATATCTCGATGCACAACGCCTTGGAGACAGGCAGTATTCAACCCTTCGGCTATTTGATGCACATAGTCTATGGCTCGAAGCGTTTCCATCTGCTTCTGATGAATCATGTGATACTTGAGATTCTGACCGTCGATATAATCCATCACAATATAGTGCATATGAGCATCGTCTCCATAGTCGATGATGCGTACAATGTGTGGATCACTCAGGTTAAGCAGAATATGCGCTTCCCGTTGGAAGCGAGCAAGGAGTTCTCCATCTTCCGACAGTTCGGCGTGCATCATTTTGATGGCGTAAATACGGTTATCTTCCAGGTCACGTGCAATATAGACGGTGGCAAAACTGCCCCGTCCTCGTTCGTCTATTAACTTATAACGACCTTTGATGACACGTCCTATCATGTCACCGTTCATGCTTGACTCCTCGCTCAAACCTACCGAAAGACTGAACCAGCGCGTTCATTATACATTATTCATACGTCGGTGTCACACCTCTGGTTATATATTCCGAAATATGTAGTGGCGTCATTCATTACGCCCGTGCGCGTCTAACCTGACTCTTGCATCTTGTCGCTGAATATCTTTGACGTATCCCCCTTCTTTATATATTAAGAACGCACTAACTATGGAAAAGATACGTACTACTGAGAAAAGAATCCTATCTGAACATCTCGCTGATGCTTTCACGGTTGTGTATGCGCTTGATCGCCTCTCCGAAGAGCGATGCGACAGATACCACCTCGATTTTATCAGAGAAATGTACTGGCTGATTCTCAACCGTATCGGTCATAATAAGCTTTTTCAACGGGCTTCTGTCAATGCGTTCAACCGAGCCTGTTGCTAATACACCGTGTGTGACAACGGCATACACTTCACGCGCACCATATTCAAGCAACTTCGTAGCTGCATCTGCCAGCGTCCCACCAGAAATGGTGAAATCGTCTACAAGCACAGCACTCTTTCCTTTGACATCGCCAATGATGTTGAGAACTGTCGCCTTTTCATCGTGCGCGAGGCGTTCTTTATCGGCGATAGCAATAGAGACGCCCAGACTCGAGGCGAAGCGACGTGCCTGCTTCGCAAAGCCCACATCAGGCGATACAATGACCATATCTTGTAGCTCTAACTCTCGAATGCTTTGACAGAGAATGGGTAGCGCATAGAGATTATCTACTGACCTGTGAAAGAAGCCTTGAATTTGTGGTGCATGTAAGTCCATTGTCACCACACGGTCTGCCCCCGCAATCTCTATTGCATCAGCGCACACACGACCGCGAATAGAGACACGTGGCTCGTCTTTTTTATCACCCTTTGCATAGCTGAAGTAAGGAATAATCACTGTTACCTCATCAGCTCCTGCTCGTTTGAAGGCATCAATCCAGAAAAGCAACTCCATAAAGTTGTCGTTCGCCGGAAAGACCGTCGATTCAACAATATAAACGCGCCTTCCACGTACATTTTCCAGAATACGTACAAAAATATTGCCATCTGAAAAACGAATAGTCTCATTCTTGCCCTGTACTACATTAAGGTAGGAGCAGATACGCGCAGTAAGTTGCACACTGCCACTTCCCGCAAATATCGCCATGCCATCGGGTTCCATGTCGTGCTTCCTTGTGTCTTTTTACTATCTAATAATGATTTTACATTGCTATACAGAAACGCCCATCATTTCTAAGTATACCTCATAGGTCTGCTGTGCTATCTGCTCCTGCGTATAGTTGTCCAGTACGCGCTGTCGTCCACGCTGTGCAAGGGTATTGTAGAATGCTGGATCATCGAGTAGCCGTTGTACATTATGGGCCAGTTCGTGTGCATCCCCCTCTTTGAAGACAAGGCCAGCATCTGCTATGACATAAGGGATTTCACCACTATCTGAGCCTATCACAGGTGTTTCGCACGACATAGCTTCCGCTAAGACACGCCCGAATTGCTCGATCCAGTTCGGACGACTCAGCGAGGGTAGTACGAAAACATCAAGTTGCTCCATCTCGCGTGGAACTTCGTATGTTGGCACACTGGGCTTGAAGATAACACGTTCTGACACACCAAGACGTGCCGCTTGCTCCTCTAACACACTCTTCATTGGCCCGTTACCGATGAAAGCTACTCGGCAGAATTCAGGTAGCTCTGTCAACGCCTCGACCATCAACGGTAGCCCCTTCTCTTCTTTCAGGCGACCAATAAAGCCCATTGTAAAAGGGTCTGTAGCGGCACGTGGAGTACGCGGCGTACTACGTTTATAGATATCGGTGTCAAATCCGAACTGTGGAATGATATGGATTGACCCTTTGTAGCCCTTGCGCCGTAGCACCTGTTCCGCGTCACG
>DAIQNC010000327.1:0-1480 GCA_036788655.1 Ktedonobacteraceae bacterium | reverse complement strand
CGCCGTTTATGGCAACACCAACCGCGACCAGTTCCGCGGACCGGGCTACTTTAACTTCAATCTGAGCCTGGCACGGCAGTTCAAGTTGACGGAACGGTGGTGGATAGGTACGATACAGGTTTTGCCACGTGAAAAAGAGCGCACGAGCTTTGTTTTGCTGCGAGAGAAACATGGTATGTGCCGTAGCAACGTTGTACGGCTCCTCGTCGATATGCACCACATCAGGGCGTACTTCGCGCATAATCTTCCCAAGTTCCGGGTAATAGTGCATGTGGAAGTTGCCGTTGAGCTTCATATCGGTCACGATCATGCGATAGCCTGTGGTGTAGAGCTTTTCAAGTGTTTGCTTACTTCCATCGTCACTTTGCCAGTATGGGGGAGTGACAACGGTTAGCTCCACATCAGGGCATTTCGCAATCTCTTCGAGCTTGCGTTGAGAGGTTCCGGCGACCAGAGCCTTCGATATCATTAAGACACGCATAACGATGGATACTCCTATATACTCAGTGGCGCGGTTTTACGAACATGCTTGCTTCGTGCATATGTCTCTTCGTAGACAGCAATGGTCTCGTTCGCGGCTTTGTGCCAGCTAAATTGTGCGGCGCGTTGTACGGAGCGAGCGCGTAGGTCAGCACGTAGCGCGTCGTCGGTAAGGATGCGACGCATTGTCTCCGCCATATCGCGCACGTTCTCCGGGTCGAAGGTTAAAGCGGCGTCACCAACAACCTCTGGAAGTGAGGTGCGATTTGAACATGCAACAGGTGCGCCACAACTCATCGCTTCTAAGGGTGGTAAACCGAAACCTTCATACAGCGAAGGTGAGACGAAGACGCTTGCTCCACTGTAGATGGCTGGCTTGTCCTCCTCCTCGATGTAGCGATAAATAATCTGTCCGGTCATGCCCAGGTCTGCCGCAACCGGGCGTGGGTCGGGAAAGAGCGGCCCTTTCTGTTTATCAGGATTGCCCACAACGAGAAGTTGCAGATTCGGGTCGCCGAGTTTGCCATATAACTGTGCGAACGCCTGTATCAGGCGCGGCACATTTTTTCGCTGGTCGAGTCCACCAAGATACAGCACGTAGCGTTCGTTGAGACCATAACGTGCGCGAACCCTGGCGAGTCGTTCAGGGTCAGTAACAGGTTGATATTCTTCGCTTGCTGCCTCATATATGACGCGCACACGGTCTTCTGGCAGTTTGAGCGTGTCGATGATGTCCTGTCGTGCGTGTTGCGAGACAGTAATGACCATTGTTGCGCTATGGGCTGCCCGTGCTACCAGACTCATATACATTTTGACTCGTGCATCTGGCTGATAGGCGGGTAGCACCAGTGGTATCACATCGTGGATGGTCACAACGGTGGGTGTACGTGGAAACAGAGGTGGTGCGAAATAGGGAACGTGAAAGACATCGACACCTGCTTTATGCGCGGCTGCCGGGCCTGTGACCTGTTCCCATACCACTTTTTGAATGTTTTCACGC
>DAIQNC010000326.1:0-5133 GCA_036788655.1 Ktedonobacteraceae bacterium | reverse complement strand
AACCCTGAACCTGGCGATTAAGAGTCGCATGCTCTGCCATTGAGCTAGTTGCCCTTTGTTTGTGGACAGACTGATAATAGCATACTCTCTATACGGCGTCAAGCCATCTATGTAGTGCCACGATAATAAACCTTTACAACCATTTCGGGACGTGTGTAGGAACCGATTCATCACGTCCGTACGTTTCAGACTATCTCCGGCACGGACGTGATGAATCGGTTCCTACACACGTCTCGATCTTGAACGTGAAATTTCATAATAGTGGCACTACGATGGTTGTTGCAACGGTGGCATCTCGACAGCACTGCCGACCTTATTCTCAGTCGTTTGTGAGGGGAAGGTCGGGCCATTCAGTAGGTGAGCAAGAGGTATGAAAAGCGGTTGAGGGAGCGAGTCCCATGAGAACCAACCCACCTCGGACTCCTCGTAGGGAGCCGTGACCTTTGGCTCACCAGAGGCATAGTTGGCCTCTAACCATATCGTGATAAAGTGTTTGTGTGCCTTCTCGAAGACATCGTTGGTGATGACGCGGAACTTGACATCCTTGATATCGATCCCTGTCTCCTCTTTCACCTCGCGGATACCACGCTCCTCGAAGGTCTCTCCAAACTCAAGATTTCCGCCGGGCGCACCCCACGAACCAGACTGGTGAACGTGTTCACGTTTGACCAGTAAAATGCGGTCTCCATGCTTGACCAGTACAGAGACACCAACCATCGGTCGATCCTTTTTTTCTTCTGCCATTGTCTATGTACTCCTTGTTCGGTGTTCGTTACAGAATATCCTGGTAATAGCACGTACTAAAAGATGTGAGCAATGACATTCAAGCAGAATGGAAAGCAATCGTGCAACTCTATATTTAGTTGACGGCCTAATTTTTCTAAGCATACTCTAAGGTTCTGAATGTTTCCTTTATGTTAAGATAAGAAAGAGTAATATTCCATAAGAGTATGAAGAGATGTACATATATTGAATATATACCCTTATGGAAATCCCCCCATTTCAGGTATCTGCATACCCGAAAACGTGACTGAGAGGATAATCACCAGGTATGGCGAAACGTATTTTAGTTGTTGACGATGATGAGAGTATTCTGGAAGTGGTGCAGATTGTGTTGGAGAGCGAGGGCTACGAAGTTCAGACGGCAACGAACAGCTCTTTCCTTCAGCAACTCGCCTCACAACCTGTACGACCAGACCTTATTTTGCTCGATGTCTTGCTCTCAGGTGAGGATGGGCGTGAAATTAGCCAACAACTCAAAGCAGATACACAGCTTCAACACATTCCGGTTATCATGCTCTCAGCACATTCAGAAGCAAGCAAAATGGCGAATATCGGAGGAGCCGATGCCTTTCTCGAAAAGCCCTTCGATGTCGATGTATTGCTCGACACCGTGCAACGCTATATTTCTGACAACTAACTATTTCTGGCGCACTTCCTTCATATGCAATGGCAGTCATTATGTAGGGACCGATTCATCACGTCCGTCTTGCCCGATCAACCTTGCACACACGGACGTGATGAATCGGTCCCTACACAGTTCCAGATAAAGGTTTCACCATTATTGAACGATTGACAGCATTGCTACAAATTTCTCCACATCGGCGGGGCTACAACACTGCACGACCTTGTCCTCATAAGGTGCGAGTTTGTGGGCAACGGTGATGCGGTTGCTGCTATCATTGGCAAGTCCTTCATCCGGGTCGAGCGTCAAAAGCATTTTGCTACGGTGATAGTTTCGTGAGCGCATATAGAAGTTGTAGAGATTGCGGTAGCCGGGATGTCGGTTGTTGTGTGCAAGGTCGGCTTTGATGTGCCGCGTGATAATACGCCATCGCCGAATGCGCCAGGGAAGGTCAAGCCAGACAATGGTGTCGGCGGCCCGTAGTAAGTTATCAACCCACCAGATGAAGCCGCCTTCAGTTATCCACGCAGGTTGTGCAATAATGCTCTGAATATCCGCAAGCCGCAGTCCCAGAGCGCGTTTTGCCGCGAAGGCACCCTCATAGCCGATTTCATCCAAATCGTAATACGGCGCGTCAAGCCACTCGCCCAGCCGTTGTGCCAGTGTTGTCTTGCCGCTACCTGCGCCACCAATAATGTGAATACGATGCGTATTGTGCATAGTTATGTATTTTCCAGAAAATTCTCTATCAACGCTTCCGCACGTTGCTCCATTTCTGGGCCGCCCTCAATCCAATGGATACGCGAGTCGCGGCGAAACCAGCTTAGTTGACGACGTGTGAAGTCGTGAATGGCGTATTTTAGCCGTTCGACCATCTGTGCTTCGCTCTCGTACTCACCACGTAGATAACGGTCGATGAAGCGATACTCTAATCCAAATGCATCGAGTCGTTCGTGACTTATTCCTGCTTCTAGCAAGTCGCGCACTTCCTGAACCATACCCTGCTTCATGCGCTCATCGACGCGCCTGTCAATGCGCTCATACAGCAAGCTACGAGGCCATTGTATGCCCAGTAACAAACTCCTATAGCGTGGTTCAGTCACGCGGCGTTGTTGCGAAAATGGCTCACCCGTGACAATGCAGACTTCGAGTGCGCGTATGATGCGTCGCCGATTGTTGCGGTCAATTGCCTCATAGCTCTGTGGATCGCGCTCTCGAAGCTCCTGTAGCAGGTCTTCAGTGGTACGCGCTTCGAGTGCGGCACGAAGCTCCGATTGTGGTGCAACCTGTGGAATATCCAGACCATCGACAACGGCTTGAATGTAGTGAGGTGAGCCACCAACGAGAAAGGGACGTTTTCCACGTGTTACAATGTCATCAATCGCGGCGAACGCATCCTGTTGAAAGCGCGAGACAGTATAGACCTCGTGCGGCTCCACGAGGTCGAGGAGATGATGTGGTACAAGTGTCTGCTCTTCCGCCGTCACCTTTGCCGTGCCAATATCGAGGCCATGATACACTTGACGCGAGTCTGCGGAGACGATTTCCCCGTTGAACTGTTGCGCCAGCGCGATGCCCAGACCGCTCTTACCCGATGCGGTCGGACCGAGAACGACGATAAGCGATGGAAGATGGATGTTGTATGTATGTTGTTCCATATAAAATGTTAGTGGTAGGGTGTAATGAATTATACCCGTACATCGGTTGATATTTTTGAAAGATTATGACATATGCAAACCAGTGAACCAGCAGAGTATATCATACTTGGCCTGCTCAAGAAACATCCGATGCATGGCTACGAGATGTTTCAGCAGATAGGAAATAGTGCATTGAGCCAGATTCTGCATCTTGAGATGAGTCAAATGTATGCCTACCTCAAGAAATTGGAGAAGCTGGAGTATATCGAGACGCGCCTGGAAGCGCAAGGGTCACGCCCACCACGTAAAGTACATCACCTCACGTCAATAGGAGACGATGCCTTCATGCGCTGGCTCACCATGCCCGTCGAGAAGCCACGCGATATCCGTATCCTCTTCCTTATCAAGCTCTATTTTATTCGACAGTTACTTCCAGGCAACGTGAGAACGCTTATCGCACAACAGATTATCGCCTGTCAGCAATTTCTGGAAGGCATGGAAAAGGCATATACGTTCCGTATTCAGCACGAGGATGAGCATGGGAAGCATGGAGAGCATGGAGAGCGTGACGACGAAATATTCTTCAATCATATAGTGCTACGTAGTCGCATTCACCAGACTCGCGCCCTGCTGGACTGGCTGCAAGAATTATCTGTCGGGGCATCATGAAATCGCAAATTTCGTAGCACCCCGATTTATCGATGGGTTCCTTACCGCACCCTATCGATAAATCGGGGTGCTACGAATGTAGGGATGCATTACGTCTGTGTGCATATCAATCACACAATACATTGAGCGCAAGAATCGGATAGTATCTCACCTACGGTCATAGTATTATTGCTTCATAGCAATATGGTTATGCGAATATTCATAACGAGAGGTGAGCAACAATGATACAGGACATTTCTATGACGCAAGCAGACATTGAAAACACTGAGAATGCTGAGAACACATACTGGCAAGCGGTTCTGAACAGGAATAGTAGCTTCGATGGTGCATTCGTCTATGCAGTTCGCACAACGGGCGTCTATTGTCATCCCTCGTGTGGCGCACGGATTCCACGCCGCGAGCATGTCACCTTCTTTACAACTGGACATGATGCTCAGGCGGCAGGATATCGTCCCTGTAAGCGGTGTCACCCCGACACAGATACAACATCCTCGATGGCACTCATACAGCAGATGTGTCGCTACATCGAGACACATAGTGACGAATCGCTCTCACTCGCCGTATTGAGCGAGCAATTTCATATGAGTCCCTTTCACCTGCAACGTCTCTTCAAGCGCATCGTGGGGGTGACACCACGCCAGTATGTACAGGCGCAGCGCATGGAACGCTTGAAGGCACAACTCAAAACAGGCGATTCGATAACGGAAGCGGTGTACGAAGTGGGCTATAGTTCTAGCAGTCGCGTCTATGAGCAGGTTCCGACACGATTTGGCATGACGCCGACGAGCTATCGTCGCGGGGGAAAAGGAATGCAGATAGTATATACAATTGTGGATTGTCCACTAGGCCGCTTGATTGTAGCGCGAACTGAACGCGGGCTGTGTGCCGTCTGTCTGGGTGAGAGCGATGCCGTTTTAGAGGCTGCCCTGATAAGCGAGTATCCAGCAGCGACCATTGAGCGTAATGCAGCCAATCTTACGCAAGACGTATACGCGATATTACAGCATCTCGAAGGCAAACAGCCCAGTCTTGACCTGCCACTCGATGTGCAGGCAACTGCATTTCAGCAGCGTGTCTGGGACGAGTTACGCAGCATCCCCTATGGTGAGACGCGCTCCTATCGTGCCGTTGCGAAGGCACTTGGCGACCCCAATAAGGCACGTGCCGTTGCTCAGGCGTGCGCCCACAACCCGACGGCACTGGTCGTCCCCTGCCATCGCGTCGTGCGAGAAGATGGCTCAATGGGCGGCTATCGCTGGAATATCGAGCGCAAGCAACGATTACTGAAGCAGGAGAACCGCATTGCTCATGGTGAAGAAATTGAGAGATGATGGGCCAATGGAAAGCCAATAAAGGACATTTGGGAGCGATTGGCTGTGGTAAGACAAGCCTTTGCATGTTACCCTTTTATCATAAATCAAT
>DAIQNC010000325.1:2350-5134 GCA_036788655.1 Ktedonobacteraceae bacterium | reverse complement strand
GCGCGAACTCGGCCTCAACATCGAAGACCTCGGCAGTGGTGGTGCGTCCGATGCTAACACCACATCCGGCATGGGTATTCCTACCATTGATGGCCTCGGTGCAGGTGGTGGCCTTGCTCACAACCCCGGCGAATACGTCGAACTCGACTATCTGCCAATACGTATCGCGCTACTGACAGAGCTGGTGAGACGTCTTCGGTAGTAGCCTCGACAGTGCATTTCCGATATGTTACACTTCATTCAGAAATACATGTAGTGCGCCGATTGATCGGTGGTATCCGCATCGAATTTATTGATAACGTTGTATCTGTGGAACACGCGCTATCGATAAATCGGCGCACTACAAATAGCGTTGGAGTGTAGTGCGTTATGCCTAAACCATGGGATGAGATGATGAAGCATCTCATCGAGTCGCATCCACAGGATTATGTATCCTGGGTGTTGCAAGGGGCGCGAGTCGAAGGTATCTTGAAGCAGGAATTGCAACAGACGATATTTGCTGATAGCTTAATCAAAGTCGTTGTCGAAGGGCAACCTGCTATCATTCATTTTGAATTTCAGAGTGTACATGACCCTCATATGGGCGAACGGGTTTCACGCACAACCTTTTAGCGTCTCGCTTGAACAATTATGTTCCGGTCTGGTCATATGTGGTGTACTTGCGCCCGGATGAAAACCTGGAGAAATCGCCGTTTGTGCGATTGTTCCCAGGTGATAAGGAAATTTCCAGATTCAATTACAATCGCATAGACCTATGGACATTATCGGCAGAAGAATTGCTTGCTCTCCCTTCCGAAGGTTTGCTTCCACTCGTTTTGCTCACAAGAGATGGAACAGAACCAGACGTAGTAGAGGATATGATCGAGAAGGTAGCAGATACGGGCGATAAAGAGTTACTTGCTGCCGCATATACATTGGGTGGTCTTGTATTCAAAAACCAGGATGAGCATAATTGGTTCAAAAGGAGATTTGCCGTGTTTCAAGACATTCTCGAAGAGTCCTGGACATTCCAGGAATGGAAACAAGAGTTTACCGAAAAGGCTGAGGCTGCGGCGGCGATAAAAGTTGCTCAGGCACAAGCAGAGGCTGCTCAGGCACAAGCAGAGGCTGCTCAGGCTGCACACGAGCTAAAGGAGAGGCTTGAGCGTGAGCTTGAGCGCATCGAGCGTATTCAGCAGAAGACATTGCAACAGTCGCGCACGACACTTGTAAGTATCGTAGAAAAGCGTTTCCCTGCAAATGTTGCTCTCGCTCGTGGTGTAAGTCATGCTATTTCTGATTTGACTATGCTTTCTGATTTAACTGTGAGTGTCAGTATTGTACAGACAGATGAAGAGGTAACGGCGTTGCTCATTGATGCGTTGAAACAAGAAGGTGAGAAGGCAGCGGAGCGAGAAAAAGATAATATAGACGAGTAACTAGAAAAGCAGTAGAAAGTATATTCATGAAATCCGGTAGACAACCCATTCACGACCTGCCCATCAACGATATCACAACCATCGGAAGCTATGTGCGCCAATTACAGCACGAGGCAGAGCTACGTGGAGAACAGCTTCCATCCTTCGCACAATTGCAAATAGGCGAACCTGACTTTCGCACGCCCGAACACATTCGTGTGGCGGCGATGCATTCTTTTGAAAGCGAACCACTTACGTATGGCCCCTCGGCAGGTTGGCCCTGGTTGCGCGAATTGATTGCGGAGAAGATACAGCGCGTTGATGGCTACAGCGTTCGACCTGCGAATGTGGCAGTAACAATGGGTGGCACGGGTGCGATTCAATCGGCATTGCTGGCAACGCTTGATGCTGGCGACGAGGTGTTGATACCCGACCCAGGATGGCCTCATTATGTCATGCAGCTTGCGGCAAGCGGAGCAATCCCTGTGCGCTATCCGCTCGATCCCCATAGCGATTGGTTGCCCGATATCGCACACCTTGAAACGCTAGTAACACCTCGCACACGTATGTTGCTTATCAATTCGCCGGGGAATCCGACTGGAGCTATTTTTCCGCAGTCGGTTGTGCGTAACCTGCTCGATTTCGCTAACCGTCACGATCTGTATCTGATGTCCGATGAGTGCTACGATGAGATTATTTTCGAGGGTGAGCATTGCAGTCCTGCGACCATGCTTTCGCGTGACGAACTGGAATCAGGCCGTTTCATCGGTATCTACACCTTCTCGAAAACGTACTCGATGACGGGATGGCGCATTGGTTATGTTGTCACGGGTGAAAAACTCATGAAGACGATTGTGGATGTCCTCAATGCAAGTTTGACGAATATGAGTACACCTATTCAACGTGGGGCTGCTGCCGCGCTTACGAGTTCACAGGAGTGCGTTGCCGAGATGCGGCACGTCTATCAGCAACGTCGTGACCTCGCTGTACGGCTGCTGAAAGACTATGGACGCTATCTCTATACGCCACACGGAGCCTTCTACGCGCTCATCGACGTGACAGGCAAGGATGGGAAACAGCATACTGGACGACAATTCTCCCTCGACCTGTTGCACGAACGGCATGTCGCAGTTGCGCCCGGTAGTAGTTTTGGAAAAGTATCTTCGCCTTATGTCCGCGTCTCGCTTGCTGCTTCAGATGAGGATATTGAGTGTGGTATCAGAGCGATTTGCGAATTTGCCGATACTTACAAATGATCATGGGTATGATATTAACATTGGATACATACGTTTGAGCATTTGTGGTGTGGCGACCAGGGTGTGAAGTGGCGACCAGAGTGTGATAAATCAGCCCCCTACACTCTGGTCGCCACTTTCACACCCTGGTC
>DAIQNC010000325.1:0-2340 GCA_036788655.1 Ktedonobacteraceae bacterium | reverse complement strand
ACTATGTCTACTATTACTCTACCACCGGGACTACAAACACGTCCCGCCATTCCTGAAGATGCTCAAGCCATTGCCGCTATGCTTGTGGAACATGAACTGGCAACAATGGGTGTCAGTGAAAGTATACCCGATGATGTGCTTGAATTCTGGCATGATGAGGAAGTGGATATTGCCAATGATACGCTTGTCATTACGACTGAGGATGGTAAGTTCATCGGTTATACGGCTGTTGCTGCTACTCGTCGTGGTATTATGCTTGATGCCAACATGGGAGTAATTTTGGCATACAGGGAATCCTCTGTTGCCTCCTATCTGCTGCAATTTGCTGAGGAGCGAGCATATGCTTTGCTCTCTTCGCATCCAGAAACGCCACGTCTTTTTTATGCGTGGAGTTTCATGCCTGAGATTACAAAGTTGTTGGAGCAACACGGTTTTACTGTTGAATCGAGTGATTACCGAATGCGTATCGTCTTCGAGATACCGCCTCCACAACCGCAAACATTGGAAGATATCACTATCCGTCCCTATATTGCTGGCAAAGAGGAACGTGCTGTGTATGATGTGATTGCCGAAGCATTTCCAGATATCGACGGTGAACCATATCGTCCTTATGACGATTGGTACGAGAACAACTTCGTCAAGTCTTCTAGCTTCGATCCATCCATGCTCTATGTTGCTGAGGCAGATGGTCAAATTGTGGGAGTCATTACCTGCCGCATATGGGTCGATGCAGGGAATGGTCATATCCGGCAGGTCGCTATGCGTCGAGCGTGGCGTAGACGTGGTATTGCCCTCAATCTGCTCTATACTGCATTTGGTGAATACTATCGTCGTGGCGTTCATGAGGTTATTCTCGATGTCGATTCAACAAATACTACTGGCGCACAGGAGTTGTACAAACGTGCAGGTATGTATGTCCGTTCACAAACGGATTATATGACGAAGATGCTTCGGTAATACATAACAGTGAAAATTGTAGGGTCTGATTCATCACACCCTGCAATCCCGCCCCTCTACGTTATTTATACGCAACCACACCGAACGCCTCTGGTCTTCGCACGACACGCTTGAAGCCGGATTCTTGTAGGCGGCGTAAGGCTCCACGTGCGACGGTTCCGCTCGATTTACTGTCGAGATTTCCTATGTAGTGAAAGAGCTTTCCACCACGTTTGAGAATACGGTATAGTTCGCGGTAGAAGATGCCGGAGTAGAGTTCTCCTGCCAGACTGAATACAGGCGGATCATGGATAATCGCGGAAAAGCTTTCATCCTCGAATGTTGGCACAACCTCGTAGGCATCTCCCATAACCTGTTGGATATGTGGGTTCTCGAAGAGATTGCGTGACCAGGGATTGAGCCGCGCAATCTCCTGTGCGCCTGGATCGAGTTCGATGGTCACGATCTGTTGAGCTGTCTTTGCCGCCTCGATTGCGGTATAGCCGAGACCTGTTGCCGTATCCAGCACACGTCCTGTGATAGGGTTGAGCGTAGCAATCTTTTTGAGCGTATCTTGCATGGGGTCGATATCGACGATACGATGCATGGTGAACCCTGCTATGAGCATCGTTGGAGTGCGTTTTGTCGGCAACAAGCTACACATACGATTCGTCGCCTCGGAAAATACCTGAATGGGACGAATACTACTTATTTCGTTTCCATCTTGCCGCTCTACAACAAAGCAGTTTGTATCTGCTTTCCTGATACGCTCGATATCGTGCCAACTCACGCACTCACCAGACGGAAAGAGTACGCCATCAGGTGAAAGTTGCCCCGAAACGCTTGATATGCCCAGATCGGGAGATACAGCGACAGAATGGGCAGCTTTTTTCTTTGCTTCCAACAATACCTCGGCTTGCATGTAGGAAAGCACAATCGGATAGGACATAGAACCTCATCTAATTCGTAGCACGGTGATTTATCACTTCTGTGTGTGCGTCCATAAAGCTACGAAAGTGATAAATCACCGTGCTACGAAAGTGATAAATCACCGTGCTACGAAGCATATTTGATAGTCGTGTCTATAGCGCGTATGATAAACGTGTACAGGGCATGTACAATTATCATATCAGTTGCTTGCAAGCAGAAAGAAGATAGAGAGGAGCAAGGCATGTTTGCACTACTCAGTGCCGCCATGAGCATTGTGCTGGTTGACCTGCTATTGAGTGGGGACAACGCGCTTGTTATCGGCACTGCTGCTGCTGGGCTGCCTCGTCGCCAACGCCTGCTTGCTATTCTTTTCGGTGGTTTCGCGGCAATTGTGTTGCGTATCGGTTTCTCGCTTATCTCGACCATCGTCCTCAACCTTCCGTGGGTACAGACAATTGGGGGCATTATTTTGCT
>DAIQNC010000324.1:0-5190 GCA_036788655.1 Ktedonobacteraceae bacterium | reverse complement strand
GGTTGCAATGATGGAGGAGTATAAACGCCAGACGGGTTTTGCCAGACGGGTTGTGATGACTGTAACGGTTGTGACGATGGTATAGATTGCTGGAAAGGTAGCGATGATGACTGGGCAGATGGAGCAGATGCAAAAACGCCTTGCGGCTTTTCTGCTCTCACTATCATCCAGCCTATACCTACCACCGCGAGCATCGCCAGCAAATAGAGCCAGGAGCCAAATGCATAGCCCAGTGACACAGAAACGCTAACGCTTCTGAACAGTAGTGATGTCAGTGATAATGCTCCTGTGCTGGATGCGGCATTCTGAATGGCTGCATTTATCTGGCTTGTACCAATACTGACCAGCAGGAACTGATAGACGATAGCGACTGCACCCAGACCCAGTATCATATACGCACTACGCTGACGTTGCACCGCACCAGACCATACCCCCTGTCCGAACGGCAATTCGCGTAACGCAAACAGGCCGGCAATACACAGAATAGCGACCGCAAGCAGTGCCTCAACAGAGATGAAGCCCGTAAAGAGTGCAACTGCGCCCGCTCCCACCTCAACACTTTGTTGCGTTGGTGTACTACCATAAGCAGTGGAACCGGCAGTTACCGTGATTGAGATGTAGGGTAGCACTAAATATGCTAACAGGGCAATGAGCGAGGCAAGGGCGGCGAAAAGTGCAAGGCGTTTTGGCTGTTGGGCAAGGGTACTATACATGTTGTTCGTACTCATCGAGAAGACCTTCCTTTACAATCTGGACATATGAGGACATCACAATGCGAATACTTATGAAACCACAATTTCTGCACTATACGTCATGCTCTGCTGACCCGTCGCATCAGTCACGGTCAATTGCACGGTATATGTGCCTGTATTGTTGTAGTTATAGCTTATTTGAGGATACGAGTACGTATTCGTGTTGCCATCACCAAAGTCCCAGCTATAACTTGTAATTGAGGTAGAGGGGTCAGAGGTTGAATTGGAAGCATCGAAGTAGATTGTGCCGTAATACTCGGAATAGGAAAAGTTCGCCACAGGCAGCATGGGCATTACCTGTAACGCCACAGAGTCTGTCGTTGAGTGTCCAATACCATCGGTGACGGTGACTTTGACCGTGTATGAGCCACTACTGCTATAGGTATGAGATACTTGCTGACCAGTGGCAAGGCTGTCACTTCCCTGATCGCCAAAATCCCATATATAGGAGAGGTCACGCCCTGTTGCATTTACTGAAAATGCGCCCTGTTGCTGTGGTCGTAGTGTGCCAGTCGGCAAGCTTATCTGCATCGTGGGCTGAGGATATCCAAGCGTTAATCCTCTATCGGCTGCCCATCGCATCCAACTCATACTTCCCCCGATAAGCACGGCTACCACAAGCAGTAATATCCATGTTCCGAATAGTCTGCGTCCATGAGAACGGTCTTCCAATTGTGTCGGTGAAGCGTGTATATCGCTCTGCATGTTATATCCCCCCCTGCGCGATATAAGGATAATTGGATGTCGATTCCAGACGTGATGGAACAGGTGCGCTCTGCACAGCAACCGAATGGTCAGACTTGAGCGCAACCGCTACTGCAAGTAGCAAGAAAAGGCCGGGGATAGTAATGGTCAGCGCATCGAGAATGTTCAAGGTACGCTGATTCTCCTGAAAACTGATAATCTGGTTCATATTAATCAGTTCCGAACCAGTGATGCCACAGGCAACCGCAAGCAGCACGGCACTGATAAGAGCGGCATAGAACAGCAACCGCGCTGCACTGGCAGTGGATACACGCGACTGGCCCGTAATTCCATTCAGTACAAAAATGACGGGTTTGCCAATCAGTAGCAGGGGAAATGCAAGTGCCGCCAGTACATGATGAACACCGTTGCTCAATGCGCTCGCCTGATACAGGCCACCTAATGCTCCCATCACGCCACCACTCAGAAGCGACCAGAGTAGCATAGTAAACAGGTCTACTCCTGCTGTCTCGATATATGATTGGGCCGTCGTCGAAGTCTGAGTGTACGTGATACTGCTTATCAGGCAAAGGGCCATCATGAGCAATGTAAATGGAATGGCTATCAATGCCCCCTGTAGAGTAGCGGCTCCTAATCCTCGAACTCTACTCGCCGCGACACTCACTCGACCCCCGCAAAATAAACTCACGGCTGGTAGAATGAGCAGCAGATACAGCCATTTGAAATGTTGTACCGATGGGTCGAGGATACTTAACGTGGCATGAGGAAGATGTGTGTAGAAGCATGTATTTGTCGATGGATTCGATATAACAACAGGTGAGCCATACGAAAACGCGAATAGATTGACAGCGTGTAACGGCCCCTGTGCCAAACTCCAGAGCGTTAAATCTTGCCAGCCAGTCGAAATACACAACGTACTATTAAATAGAGGAATAGAGAAAGATGTAAAGGCTGTCACGCCCCAGATGAGGAGGAGCGAGCATGCGATTCCCAGGAATGTTGCAAAGATACCCCCGATACTCATTCCGGCCAGTTGAGCATAACGGCTTGTTTGCACAAAGGTACGCATCATCAATCTCCACTGCCCGTATGCCAGTTTTATCGATGCACCAAGCACACCAAACACACATCCCCAGAGCAAACCAAATATGAGCAACGTGGGAATGTCTATGCTCACCATCGTACTATTCGCATCTATCACTCCATTCGCCTCTGGAACAGCACCGTTGACCTGTGAGACAGCTATCAGCAAAAGCACTGCAAAAGGAATAGCGATAGCAGCACCGCGCCCTAATGTAACGCGAATACGATTCTGAAAATCTGTGCTACCTGCAATGTATCCCCCTATTATAAGGAAAAGAGCAGGAATGAGGAGTAGTCCATCAAGCTGCGAGGAAATCGAGAAGCTATAGAGAGTGCTGCCTGCGTTGTATTGAAAATGGCTGGCTGCACCCAGTGCTATCATAAGCAGTTGCAGACTATTCCGAAAAGAATTCTGAAAATTCCATATGCCGAGGTCGTTGAATACTAGCTGGCTTTTGCCAGGGTACAGGGACTGAGCAATCGTCAAGAAGAGTCCTGTACAGATAGCACTGCCGACAAGAGCAACCAGTCCCCCTGCCATAACGCCCAACCAACCATTGCTGGCGAGCGACGGTTGGAATACACGCACGAGGAACCGCTGAAAGGCTGTCAAAGGCAGAACAGGCGTCGGTGTAGCAGGAGGTGCAGGTAATATGAGTGATGTGGGTAATGTGGGTAATGTGTGTGACGTGGGTGACGGCATTCCGCCATAATTTCCGGGATATAGCGAGTTGGTTGGACTGGAAACAGGCAAATTCTGAGGAAGTGGTTGAGAAACAGGATACATTGTTTGAGCAGGAGGATATACCGAATTCATCCTTTCTCGCATTGTCTCGGTCAACTCGATAGTTACATATCTGGGGTTCGGCATGACAGGCAGGTTTGTGCTACTCGGCTGAACGGTTTTCACACCGCAACTGTTACAAAATGCTGCATCGTCGGGGAGTTGATTGCCACAAGATACACAGAACATAACGTGACCCCCACTCTTCATCAAAAACGAAATAATGATGTCTTTGATAGGTGAAAAGATTATAACGTGAGTATAACAAAATACTCATTAAAATACAATATCCATAATGGATTTTGTCTATAAGCCACCTTGCAGCTCATGTAATCCACAATGTACACGTCTCAACATCCGTCATTGAACAAAAATGAACCAATCGGAAGGCATTTTCAAAACATATAGGAAAATTGGATAATTCGTCCCCTGATTCTCTTGACGTATGCGTTATATCTGGTATACTGTAGTTAAGAAAATTTGTTCTAAATCTCGCAGAATGGAGACGAAGTGATGGGAACCGCGCAAATCAAGAAGCTCCCCGTCGAACACGACGTTGAGGATGATGACTCTTTATACCCTTCTCGTATGCCCAGCAGTGTACGTCGTTACAGGCCATCGCAAGTCTTGCAAACGCCTCAATCGGTGCATCCAGTGCAATCACAACCAGCCACTTCGTCTTCGGCACGTTCTGCACAGAGTGGACGCCTGAAATCATCGAGCAAGAAACCAGAGCCGATAAGTGAGCCAGATACCTATGCAGACGCGGATGAGGACACAGATACGGATATCCAGGATGAGGACGAGCAGGAGCCAGTGACACAGGCTCCAAGCGTCATTCGTCGTCGTGCCAGCCTGGAGAACGATACACGTCGCGCTACCGCTTCGATGCCCGCTGTTCCCGCTGTTCCCGCCGCTCGCGTTCCTACGGGCAATTTACCATCCAACGGAGCAAGAGCAGCAGGCGCAACACGCATTCCAACGGCTCCGCTCAAACAATCAGACCCGAACGCGAAGGCTAATAGTGAGAAGGCAGCGACGACGAAGATTCCTTCATCCACGCTCAGTGGTCGCCTTCCCAATACGGATGCGCTCCCACGATTGGGACGTAAGCCCATCGTCGCACTTGTCATCGGCATGGTTGCGGCAATTCTTCTAGTCATGGTATTAGGCGCATTCAGTTCGTGGTGGCATGTCTATCAGGATGACCTTCACTATGGTCGTCCACGCACCTATCAGATTGATGCAGTCGTCGGACACGGTGATAGTGCCGCCAATCAAACGCATTTTATCTTCCTCAATTTACACCGACATGTCGAAATTATCGAAATAGATGGCGGCGATCCCGCACACACGCATATCTACGTCGGCCCCGTCCTCTTCGGCGACGGACAAGACCTCACGCCCATCACAGGCGAAATCCGTGATGTCAACCACGATGGCAAGCCCGACCTGATCGTCCATATTCAGAATCAGGAAATCATCTACATCAATAATGGCACGATATTTGTGCCGCAAGCCTCGAATCAGTAAACGCAATTCGCTGAACATTCGTGGAATTGTTCGCAGGGTGTAATGATGAAGGTTGAAAAATTATGTTGGATACTGAGGTAGGGACAGATTTATCACGTCCGTGCGTTATAGACTATCCCACGCACGGACGTGATAAATCTGTCCCTACCTCAGTATCCAGGTTATTTCGTGAAGATTCATCTTTATACACTGCACCCTCATCCTGTACCCATTGTTTTTCCATTCCTCGATAGCGTATACTCTTCTTAGTGAGCCACCGACGAAGTTGTGGGTGGCGAAACACGCCGACAATGCATTGTCGGACTACAGATAGATAAGGCTATTGATTTATTT
>DAIQNC010000323.1:0-5221 GCA_036788655.1 Ktedonobacteraceae bacterium | reverse complement strand
GCCTTGAAGAGCGAACCGCGCAAGGTCGGTCCATTGTCTGTAAGGGTCGCGTACTGCATCGAAGTGTGTTTTGATTGCATTCGTCAATTCGTCGAAATCGGGGGTGGACGCTGTAATGTGCATAATCTGGCCCTTTCTATTGCTTGATAAAACCACCTATCCTCTAGTAAAGAACAATGAATGACCATAGTGTATCGTTCTATTTACAAAAACGTCAATGGTCTGGACTTATCAAAAACTTATCAAATTCTAAAGAATCTCTTGTCTAAAATTAAGAATACTGCATAAATTGCGTTTTGCAATATAATCCGTTTGTTCTAACGCTAAACAGGTCAAAATGTGCCAGACATTTTTTATGAGCCACTTCACACAATTTTTGTGATGTTCATGCTATCATTTGCTACACGAAGAAATGCTCATTCCTACAACAGGAGAAAGCACATGAGAAACATAAAAATATAGAAACATATCTTCTACCGAGTAGTGTATCTATGCCAACCGTTGCCGAGAAGGTAACACTCAGTTTGTAGGAGCATCTAGTCTATTACAACTAGCCTTCTCTCATAGACACCTGATTATGAGTGCTATTGCGTCTTGACATCAGCAAAAAGACAGCTAGAATACAGCTACATAAATCAAGATGCTAACAGGAAGCTATTATGACCACACATACAACGCCATCTCTCCATCTTGCACAAGTCTACGAACTGCTCGTCGAGACCTACGGCAATCCACAATGGATTGCTGGCAACGATCCACTTGGTGGACTTGTCGGAACCATTCTCTCACAACATACCTCTGACATAAACTCTGGTCGAGCGTATGACCAACTCGTAACACGTTTCCCGACATGGGAAGAGGTGCGTGATGCGCCAACTCAGGAGGTTGCCGAGGCTATCAAAAGTGGCGGACTTGCCAATATCAAAGCACCGAGGATACAGGACGCGCTTGATACCTTGACGGAACGACAACAAGCCGAGGGCAAAACAGGTTCACTCACTGACTATCTTTTCGACGAACTGAACAAGCGGACACCCGAAGAGGCGTTGCGCTACCTGCGAAGTATTCCCGGCGTCGGCCCCAAAACGGCGGCGTGTGTTCTTATGTTTGATATGGGGATGCCAGCCATGCCCGTCGATACGCATGTCCACCGTGTAAGCCGCCGTTTAGGACTCATCGGGCCGAAGGTGAGTGCGGACAAGGCACACGAATACTTTGCAAAGGCCGCACCGCCAGAATGGGTCTACACCTTGCACGTTCACCTTATTCGGCATGGCAGACAGGTGTGTCACGCACAGAAACCCGAATGCGAGCGGTGTACGCTGTATAGTCAGTGCGCGTATGTGGGAAGTGTGAATGTGCAGGAGACCGCGATTATTGAGTAAGAAGGTGTATAGAGCTTTTAACAATCTTGCTGTACCAGAAAATGGTCGTTCTGACCGCTCGCTCCAACGTGAGCAGCGCAATCATTGCGCTGCTCACATCGTGGCGGAGATGTTTACTTACCCAATCCCAGGGCAATTCTCTGCTTTTCAACATCAATAGCCTGAATGAATACATCAACTTCTTGACCGATAGAAAATACTTCATCTGGATGCTTATTTTTATTTTCACCAAACTGGCTAATATGCAACAACCCAACATAACCATCATGATCTACAAAGACCCCAAAGCCGGCTATACTGACAACGATACCGTGAAACAAATCTCCTACACGAAAAGTTGAAGCATTAAAAATCCGATGTGTATATTTCTTTTTGTTAATTCGTATTTTATTGTATACCGCTTTTTCAGAGAGAATAAGTTCGTGGAATCCTCTATCACTGCCAATAACTTTGAGAAAGATTTCCTGCTTATATGGCAGACCCTCGGCATTTTTTGTAAGGTAGTCGCTCATCTTTCTTTCAAAATCTATCGTTTGTCCTCGGGGAACAAAACCTTTGGTTCCTGTTACGTCTACTATCAGTCCCATTTTTGTTACCCTGACTATCTCCGCTTTCAGGGCATCACCGCCGCTATATGGTCTTCCGTAGACCATAAGCGGTTCAGTCAAAAACGCTGCTCGCTCGGATAAAATCAACCTGAAACGTTCCAGGTCTCTGCCAATAGCTTTGAGGGAAAGCTCCTGATCCTGCATTGCCTTCAATTTTTCCATTACTATCTCTCTCCCTGCTATGGCCTCTTCTTCTGTTATTTGTAGAACCTGCCCGGCAGGAACAAACCCCTCGATTCCTGACACATCGACGAGTAAACCGCTTTCATTATATCCAGTGACCCAGCCAGTGAGTAAATCTCCATTATAGTAATGATCTTCTATGATATCCCATAAGCGTTTATTAAAATTCATTTTCTCAGACAGAACCAGGTTTTGATGATCATGATCATATCCCATAACATATAGTTGTAGTTCCTTATCCTTCATAGCTTGCAATCTTATGACGATATCTTCTTTTTGTGCAAATACTGTTTCGTCATTGAATTGTAATAGTTGTGATATTGGCACAAAGCCCTTGATATTATATATTTCTACGATCAATCCATATTTATTGTAATCAATTACATAGGCATGCAGCGGCGTACTATCTATTTGAGTTGTCAATGCAAGCATCTGGCTTTTCGGGCTATCAAGATGCTCTGTGAAGATCAGCACTTGGCTATATTTGTAATTGTGGCTATATTTGTAATTGGCCTGGCTGAATTTGTTGTCAGGCGCGTATAAACCGAGATGTAGTTCCTGACCGAGCATCCTTTGTAATGTAGCTTCCTGTACAGTGTTATCAACCATGCGCTCTTTATCGGAAAAACATAAAAGTTGCGCTAGAGGTACAAACCCTCTCACTCTATACAGATTTACTAACAAGCCTCCATGATTCGAACGATATACATGTGCTTTAAATTGGAAACCACATTGCCTCCTAATAATCTGCCATTTACTTTCGTCAGGAAGTAGTTGATCTGATGAAGAAGTTGCCTCTATTATTTCACCGCATTTATGGCAAATTCGGGTTTCTTCTAGCAATGATGTCGCGCAATATGGACAAATCATGAGGTATAGTCATCCTTTCCATCATCTTCAGCCTACAGCTATGCTCATTCCCTTCTCCCTTTTGTTGACCTTACCTGCGATAGGTGGCCTTTTTCAAAAGCAGACAATGTTTGAGTCCTACTCTTTGTGTACTCCCGACGCTCACATATGCTTGTTAACCTTTATCTATAGAAAATACTAAGGTAAGTAGTATTATAACCTATATCGAAACATAATGGAAGTGCTATCTATAGACATCTTGTAAATTTGGATATTCTAACGTTCTCCTTTATTAAAAAAGTGTCTCAGGAACCGTTCATCAGGGTGGTCACGGAGATATTGCTCCGTAATATCATCAATAGTTCTATACTCACTCATAAGTGAACCCCTTTTCTGACAACCAGACATAGAGACAAATGTGCAAGGCATACTTTACAAAAGTTTCTCACGATTTTTGTACTCCTTCCAATAGTTTTTTGTCCGTTGAATATCGCTTTTCTGGCTGTCTTTATGACAAATTATAAATTATATGGTACACTTTTATCATAGGTTAGTCTTTAGCAGGAAAACAGATCGTTATGTTACTCGTCCATTTCATTCAAATGAGCATCCTGCCGCACGAGCGATTACGCCGGGGCTTGTGCGGCAATGACAGGCACATATTCTTCGCATCGCCTAACTTTTAACGAGTCGATGTCCGTCTTATTGACGCATTTCCCCTGGTGTTTTCGCCTGAGCTACTCTCCTCATGCTCATGGCGTCTTTCACCGTTGCCTCGCACATCATTCCATTTCGCATGATTGAGAGTATGCTCCATTCCATCGTTCTTTGTTCTCACAAGCATTTTTCAGGAGCATTACTTTATGTCAACATCTTCATCTTTGTCTACAGAGGACAATGGAGTTTCAGAGAAACGCATTGTTCCTCTCTGGCGCAACCGTGATTATCTGCTACTCATAAGTGGACAAGGTATATCATCTCTTGGCTCGCAGGTTTCGCTGGTCGCTTTTCCATTGCTCATCTTCGTCCTGACGCATTCGGCGGCTCAGACGGGTCTCATAACGGCGGTTCGCAGTATCCCCTACGTCATTTTTACGCTTCCGGCAGGGGCGATTGTGGATCGTGTAGACCGTAAGCGGTTGATGATTTTCTGCGATACCGGACGTGCAATGGCACTGGGAAGTATCCCAATCGCACTTGCTCTTGGTCATCTTACCTACCTGCAACTCTATATCGCGTCGCTCATTGAGGGAACACTCTTCGTCTTCTTTACTGTTGCGAATCTGGCCGCGCTTCCGCGCATTATTGCAAAGGAGCAACTTGGAACGGCGAAAGGACAGGATGAGCTTGTCTATTCGCTTGCTTCTATCGTAGGGCCAGCACTTGCCCCGATACTATACGGCATTAGCAGTGCTATTCCTTTCCTGGTCGATGCTGTGTCTTACGTGGTTTCGGTCATTTCGCTTTGCTTCATGAAGGCGCAATTTCAAGCGGATAGGACGAGAGATAACTCATCTCATCTTCTCAGTGAAATACGTGAAGGTCTCGTCTGGCTCTGGCACAATCCGCTCATGCGTTTCCTCGCTATCCTCACTTTCGGGTTGATTACGCCTTGCTATGGCTATGTGATACTACTGATTGTACTGGCGCAACGTTTGCATGCTTCCAGTGTTGCGCTTGGTCTGGTATTCGCGTGTGGTGGAGTTGGGAGCGTCGTCGGTGCATTACTGGCAAGTCCTCTATACAAGCGATTCGGTTTTGCGAAGGTGCTGATTGTCTCAGCATGGCTCTGGGCTTTGCTCTGGTTGCTCTATGCCATTGCACCAACATTGCTCATCCTGGGCATCATCAATGCGTTGAGTTTTACCGTTGTGCCCGTCTACATGGTCGTGCAGGGCAGTTATCGCCTTTCGGTCATTCCTGATGCGTTACAGGGACGTGTCAATAGTGTCTTTCGCCTCATCGCTTTTAGTGGACAGCCGTTGGGCATTGCTATAACGGGATTATTGTTACAGGCGATTGGCCCTATTCCTACCGTGATTGTGCTATTCATCCCACAAGCGATACTTGCGCTTGCCGCGACATTCAACCGCTATGTGCTACAGGTGAATTCGTAGCGGCGTGATTTATCACTGCCGTCCCTGGCATTCGTAGCGGCGTGATTTATCACTGCCGTCTCTGAAATGAGAAAGTGTG
>DAIQNC010000322.1:2612-5221 GCA_036788655.1 Ktedonobacteraceae bacterium | reverse complement strand
GAGTGATGAGTAGTATATCACAACGAGAATGTACGGAATAGTTCAGAACACAGGTAGGAGCAGACGCCCGGCTCACTATGCAATGTAAGCAATGATGTAGTAGCCGTATATCGCAAGCAGAAGAATTCCTACCGCCGAGACAAGAACAAACGGACCAAACCAGCGTCCCTTGAGAGCAAGCTGCTCCTTGTTATGCTCGACTGAATCCTCGCGCATATCGAGTGCCGCTATTGTGTGACGCATTCCGGGAGGCATCCACCAGTGCGGGTGGCGTCCCTGCGCTATCCAACGACGGCAAAAAAACATCATATTGGCATTCAGGACTGGCCGCGTAATGCGCTTGACCGCGAAACCTGCGATGATACCAAGTATGAATGCGTCGTAGCTGTCGGCATATAATTTGGCTGCGAGAGAGGGATGTGTACTGAGCTGTGGTTCAAGCCATGCCGCATGGAGGGTGGTATGGAAGAACGGCAACACCCAGAGGAACATCGGAATCGCAATCACTGTCCCCAGAAGGAGTACAATGAAGGGAATGGCAACTTCTTGTGCTGTCGTTACCGACTTATAGCGCAAGGGGATAAGCGGTATATGCATCAGAAAGCGATCAAGCGCATCTGGTTGAGATTCCTGCGTCTTCTGTTCGTATTTCTGAGAGTCTATGCCAATCTGTTGATAGAGCAACAATGCCATCAGACCTTCCATGTAGGGGCGCACAACATGCCGAACGTCATTCCATTGGGTGGTTGACAACCACTGAACGAGTCCACCATGAGATACATCTCGGCTCAACAGGTGATCCCAGATGTACTTGACATTCCAGAGATGAACAGCAAGATGCTGACCAGAGATCGTTGTAGCTACCTGTTGTCCTTGCAGCCACTGTGTCAGGATGAAATAGAGGGCAATCATCGATAGCTTGCCGATATGCCCGAAGAACAGGCCATAGATCTGCTCCTGAATAAAATTGAGGAGCTTATACCTCAATTTGAGTTTAGGCTGCTTGACATCGGATTCCATTGCAAGAGCGTTCATGCTGTAACCTCCATACATATGATAGCACCTGCTCATAGTGAGCCTGAGAGAGGATATCGGTAAACACTATATTGTAGTGTACTTCTGAGCTATTGTGCCTCTTCTATTGTAACGCACAGGTTTCTATAGAAGTGGACAACCAGCTATATTCATCAACAAATGAATGAACATATGAAAAACACGATAAGAGGGTGTCGTCAAAGTGCTGGCGACACCCTCTTATCGTGTTTATAATTTGGATGCACCAGGTCGTCTATTGAACACCTAATGAGGCTCTATATTCACCCGGCAACATGCCGCATATGGCTTTGAAGGCCGTATAGAAACGGCTTACCGAACCAAGATATCTACTATACTCTCTGTAGTAGTTTCTTTGTATCTGGATGGAATCGGTACGCTGGCCTGAATACGAGGCGTTTTGTACATCGTCTGCTATCTGGAACTTCTATGAGGCATTTTTAGGCGGAACACCTTTTCTGCACAAACGAAAGATAATTCGTTACAACACGCCCACCGATACTCATTGTACCGCAGGTCACTATGATTTAGTGTACCTTCGCGCCGGAACTGATCGTATCTGTAGCAGTTGGATTCCATTCGGCGATACTCCTGTAGAAATGGGAGGGCTACTCTATCTGGAAGGCTCCGACGCGCTTGGCAGGAAAATGGAAGCCGAGTTCACAGCGAAAAACGCAAATCTTTCGGCAGAAGAGCGTATAAGTGCCTACAACCAGAACATGCGTGAAGGGGGATGGATTAGCAAAGACCTTCCCGCACTTGCCGACCTCTTCAACGGACGCTGGTTAGTGGCAGATTACGAGGCAGGAGATATGGTGGTTCACAGCCCCTATATGCTTCATGCCTCGACTCTGAACACCGACGCGGCAGGGCGTATGCGCCTATCAACCGATATTCGCTATCAGCGCGAAGATGACGCGATTGACCCGCGCTGGCAACATCATCTCAGCATTGGCGATAAGCTCTAAAAGCGTATCAGCCGATGATGCCAATAAAGATGAGATGGCAGTTTGTCCCTGTACACTCTGGTCGGTCTCCATGCACGACTTCCAGCACACAACGATGCTCGCCGTCGAGTAGGTCATCGGCGAGCAGGTCAAAGCGAAACCAGCCGTTTTGCCTTGCCCACGCTGGACGTTCACGTATGGTGGTGTACCAGGGACCATCATCGAGTTGCCAGCGCAGTTCCGCCGCCGTGTCATCGAGATGGGTGGCGAGCGCGAGTCCTCGTCCTGTAAACGAGAAACGCACACGTGCGCCGGGTGCCGAGGTCGTCAGGACGCGCCCGTAGAATGGAGAATTCGTCCAGTGCCGCACACTCCAGGGTCCTTCCGTCTCTACTTGTTCCCACGCTAGCATCGTAGCTCGTTCCCAGTTCGCGGCAGTGAGTGGAGCGGGCAAGACATGTTCAGAGGGAAGCGTATCCGCAATAGAGGCATCGGTTAGTTCCGAGCGCAGAAAGTCAATGACTGCTTCGGCATAGCTCAAGCTACCGCGTGATTGTGGATGTAAGCCGTCTGGTAGCCACTCTTCCCAGCGCATTAGCCCCTGTTGTA
>DAIQNC010000322.1:0-2602 GCA_036788655.1 Ktedonobacteraceae bacterium | reverse complement strand
GCAGCGCGTGTAGCCCCATCCATACCGATGAGAGTGCGTAGTGTTCGGCGAGCGTCTCGAATTGTGCAATCGAACCCGGTACGTTCCCCACAAGCATGTCCGCATACATCGTTTGCGCGAATGTATAGACCAGAACGACATCCCGGTCGCTACCAGCGAGCAACTGTCGCAGCAGACCTTCGCGGCTCCGCAACGTGGTTTCGGTTGGCGTATTATCATTGACGGCATACTCGACGAAGACGAGATCGCAGTCATACGCCAGGATATCGCGCTGGCTGGGTTAAAAGGGAATATTGGATTCAGCGTTGCCATGCACGACGCCGTACTTCAGAAGGACCGCATCCCGTCGCAAGATGGATACGGCGCGAGAAGTGGTAGCTGGTTTGAAAGCCGCATTGTTGCGCGATAACGCCCACTGGTAGTCCTGTCTGCTCCAATAGCTCGATGCCTCGCGCAACTCGTCGCTGCCAGAGGTAGGCGATGGGCGAGATGTGTACCTGCTCTCGAAAGAGCCGCATCAGGTATGAGGGGCTGACCGAGACGTATTGGGCTACCTGCTCAAGCGTTAGCGGCTCTTGAAGGTGCATATAGATGTAATGGCAGGCGTGTTCAACGAGAGGATGTCCTTGTGCTGTCTCGTTATGTTGTTCCCCTTCGCCGAGGTATCGCCACAGCATTTGTACCGCCAGAGCCTTGATCAACATCGGTGTCGTCGAGAGCATCACGGCCCGTGTATCAAGGGCATCGCGTGTCAATTGTGCCATCGACGACGAGAGATGCAGAGGCCACGCCAGTTGCTGAAACCGTGTCAGCATTGCTTCGGGGACATGTGGAATAGAGGCGTGAAGCCAGCTGTGGTGTGTTTCGCACTCGGTATCGAAGGTAAAGTATTCTCGATGACCGGGGAAGAGGATACACACAGTATCCTGCTCTGCATGGCGCGGCACATCGTCAATCCATACCGTCATACTGCCAGTGTGCAACATCACCAGTTGCAAATAACGCTGTATGCGTGGTCCTAATGTACCGCAGGGTGAATAAAAGGCTTCACCGACAGCAGCGTCTTGAGGCCACAGCACTCCATCGTTATTCACATCATTATACATATCATCCATTATGCCCTCCCCAGAATTAAAGGTATGCCTATGCACATTATAGACACACGCAGGACGATTGTAGCCATCTTAAAAAGTGTCATTTCAGGGTATGCTTTCCACGAACGATTTTCGTAGAACGCCGATTTATCGGTAGGTTCACTCGCTGTGAGTCTGTGAACCCATTGATGAATCGGAGCAAGTAAACCTACCGATGAATCGGCGTTCTACGAAATGGTCGAATTGGCTACACACCATTTTCAGAAAGGCAGAATTACTGAATGTCTACGACAAGTGTACCCACAGAGCAACAATCCCATCGAGCTTATGAGCGATACCGCGTTAGCGTTCAAGAGTACGTCACGTTCCAGGAGCAGGGCTTTCTCGTCGTGCATAGCCTTGTGCCGCCGGAAGATGTGCAAGAGTTCGTCGAGCATACAGAGAACTTGATGGCGGGCCGCGAGGTTATTCCCGGAAGAACCTTTAACCCCTCCAGCATGATGGGAGACCAGATGGTTCAGGAGTTACTGCGCGTTCATATGTTGCATCGTCTACTTCCTATTCATGAACGCTTTTTGCTGCATCCTCGCATTCTGGATGTGCTGGAAGCTCTCATTGGACCCGATGTGCTGGCTCTGCAATCCATGCTCTTCTTCAAGCATCCGGGGCAGGAGGGGCAGGGCTATCACCAGGATTCGTATTACATTCCGACGCTTCCCGATACGCTCTGTGGAGCATGGCTCGCCATTGATCGTGCTGACGAGGAGAATGGTTGCCTGTGGATGACCGTTGGCTCACAAAATGAGCCGGTCTATCCCGATGCGCGTGGCGCAACGGGGCAACGCGATCTGAGCGACATGCAGCCTATCGCACATGCTAGCCACAACGATGTGAAGGTGAATGGACTGACACGCATTGCACGTAAGTACGAAGGGCGTGAAGTCAAGGCCGAGGTAGACCCCGGCGATGTCGTCTTCTTCGGCGGCCATATTATCCATCGTTCGCATGAAAATCGTTCGCAGACGCGAATGCGCCGTGCCTTCGTCGGTCACTATTGCAACGCTCGCTCCTGGGTTCCCTGGAATCATGGCTTCCCCTATGAGGGCGAGTATGCGAACGACCAGCATATCCTGGCACGTGGCACAACGCCCCTGCCCTATGCACAGCCTCTCTTCGGCACACTCTGCACCGCCAATCAGCCACAGGCCCCACGTATTCCATCTTCGGTCATGATGTCGATGATGGGTGACGACGATGGCATGATGACGATGACATCTCACGCCGAGGAGACGGACGACGACGGCAAGGATTAAATACCCTTACACTTGTAGTATGGGGATGTATCACGTCTATTCAAGTCTCAGAGGAAACGTTGAGAGGGAACATATGCGTACTTGCCGTTCCCTCTCATCTGCGTCTTCTTGAAGAATTTATTTAGGAGCCATTCTGATAGCACCATCTAGCCGTATCGTCTCCCCGTTGAGCATCGGGTTCTCGATAATGTGCTT
>DAIQNC010000321.1:0-5223 GCA_036788655.1 Ktedonobacteraceae bacterium | reverse complement strand
ATGTGGCCTATCAGTCACGTAGCCTTGATGAATGCATTACGAACGTTTCTACACCGCAGGGCAAGCGCACTATCTTGAAGACCATGTTGACAACCGCTTGCGAGCGTAATTGCTACTACTGCCCCTTCCGTGCAGGGCGTAGTGCAATGAAGCGTCTCACCTTCTCACCCGATGAGTTAGCAAGTGGATTGGATACGCTGCAACAAGCGAATAAAGTGCAGGGCATGTTCCTGTCGTCGGGAATCATCAAGGGGAGTGTCACCACTCAGGATAAAATTCTCGATACAGCGGAGCTGGTGCGCGGGAAATATCAGTATCAAGGGTATCTTCATCTCAAGGTGATGCCGGGTGTGCAGCAGGAGCAATTGTATCGTGCGATGCAACTGGCGGATCGCGTATCGGTCAACTTGGAAGGGCCGACTCAAGAGCGTTTGAACCTGCTAGCACCGAAGAAGGATTTCGCAGGTGAATTGCTGAGTGTTCTTCAATTAGCGGAAACGATACGTCGTCAGCATCCCTATGAGAAACTTGCGGGAACGGTGACGCAATTCGTCGTTGGTGCGGTAGGCGATACAGACCAGGAACTGCTTTCGCTCAGTTCGCAGTTGTACCGACAGGCAGGACTCACACGTGCCTACTACTCCGGTTTTCATCCTATTATACAGACACCGCTCGAAAATGTTGCCGCTGTCAATTCGTTGCGCGAACATCGACTCTATCAGGCCAGCTTTCTGCTACGCGATTATGGATGGAAGGTGGAAGACCTGCCATTTATGACCGACGGCAATGTACGACTGGACATGGATCCGAAACGTGCATGGGCTGAGGCACATCTGCGAGAAGCTCCCATTGACCTCATGAAAGCAAATCGTGAGCAATTGCTTCGTATTCCTGGAATGGGCCCGAAGGCGGCACTAGCTATTATGCAAGCGCGTCGTCGTGGGCATATTACCAGTTTAGAACATCTAAAGCAGTTGCATATTCGCACTCCAGAGCAAACTGCATCATATATTCTTCTGGACGGACGTAAACCTATCACTCAGATGAACATGTTCTAACGAGCCGCATGGCTATAGCAATGGCGTATACTACAAAACAGAGATGATAGAAAATCTAAAGGAGTAGTTATGCCCGACAACCAGTGGAACACCTCACTATACGATCAAAAACACGCCTTCGTTTTCGAGTATGGCAAGGGCCTTATTCCTTTGCTCGACCCGAAACCCAATGAGTCGATATTAGACCTGGGATGTGGCTCAGGCCACCTCACACATACTATCGCCGAATCGGGAGCGCACGTGATAGGGATAGACAGTTCAGAGAGCATGATTGAGGCGGCTCGTGCAAGCTATCCCGATATAGAGTTTCTCGTTACAGATGCCAGAACATTCTCTTTCCCATTTCCGTTCGATGCGGTTTTCTCGAATGCGACGCTCCATTGGGTCAAAGAGGCAGACGAGGTGGTGCAACATATCGCAACAGCACTCAAACCCGGTGGAAGACTGGTTGCGGAGTTCGGCGGCAAGGGAAATGTCGAGACTATCATAACCGCTGTACAAGAATCATTACGGGAAATTGCACACGTCGAGGCAGATTTCGGCTGGTACTTTCCCTCAATAGGTGAATATGCATCTTTGTTGGAACAGCATAGCCTCGCTGTACAAAGTGCTATACTTTTTGACCGACCCACACTGCTAGAAGATGGTGAGCGAGGACTACGCAACTGGATTCAGATGTTCGGAGACCGCATTTTCGTCGGAATTTCGGATGGTGTCAAGGAACAAGTATTGGTGCGAACGGAAGAGAAGGTGCGAGACCGTCTATTCCACGATGAACAATGGTTTGCTGATTACAGACGATTGCGTATCGTGGCGTATAAAGAACAAGTATAACCATTGACAAACACCGCAACCCCTGCTATCCTTGCATCACGAAATATACAACAATAGAGAACGGCAGTGAACGGGATAAGTAGCTTACTCGACATTTCAGAGAGTTGTGGGTTGGTGCGACACAATATTTCGGTGAGTGAAATCCACCCGTAAGCCTATGCGATGAGCATGTACGGTCGCCCCCGTTATCGGGCAGCAACGAGTTTCATCTTCATAGATAGATGAAAAAAGTAAGGTGGCACCACGATTTTGCGCGTTCAGCGTCGTCGTCCTTGTGAGGGACGCGACGCTTTTTTATTGTCTTTTATCTGTAGTACGGTGATTTATCACGTGTGTGCTAACACATATACCTGATAAATCACCGTACCACAGATAAACAGAAAGGATATTGTATGCTTGACATTGCATTCATTCGCAACAATCCTGATGTCGTCAAAGAGGCGGCACGGCTGAAAAACAATCCTATCGACATCGACGCTTTATTGACGGTCGATCACAACGTTCTCACGGTTCAACATGAGGTTGAGGAGCTTCGCACACAGCAAAATCAGATATCGAAGCGTGTGCAGGAAGCGGCAAAGGCGAAGAATACCGAGCTGCGTAATCAGCTTATCGCCGAAGGTAAGCAGCTTTCGGAGCAAATCAAGGAGAAGGAGCCAGTGCTTGCCGCATTGCAAGATGAGCGGTATCAACTCCTGTTGCTCGTACCCAATATTCCTGGTCCAAATGCGCCTATCGGTAAGGATGAGAACGATAACGTTCCCTTCAAATACTGGGGTGAGAAGACAACCTTCGATTTCGAGCCACTCGACCACTACGATTTGATGCAGCGACTCGACCTTGTGGATATCGAGCGTGCCGTCAAGGTTGCGGGTTCGCGTAGCTATGTTCTTAAAGGGGACGCAGCCCGTCTCGAACTGGCTCTAATGAACTTTGCCCTTGACCGTGTATCGCGCAAAGGTTTTACGCCGTTGATTGTGCCTTCGATGGCTCGTGCGTTTGCCTTCATTGGCAACGGTCAGTTCCCAAAGGGGCGCGATCAAGTGTATGCTATAGAGGGAGAGGATACGTTTCTGGTAGGAACCGCCGAAGTCTCGATTACAGGCATGTACAAGGACGAAATACTCAAGCTTGACGATTTGCCGCTCAAGTTTGCTGGATACTGTCCGTGTTTCCGGCAAGAGGCAGGGACGTATGGCAAGGATACACGAGGCGTCTTTCGCATTCACCAGTTCAGCAAGGTCGAGCAGTACATCATCTGTAAGGCTGACAACGAGACCTCGCTCTATTGGTTCGAGCAACTGCTGCATAATGCGGAAGAACTGATTCAGGCACTCGAATTGCCCTATCGCGTCATCAACGTATGTACAGGCGACATGGGCGACGGCAAGGTGGGTATGTATGACCTTGAATGCTGGGTTCCAAGCGAGGGTCGCTATCGAGAGACGCATTCGTGTTCGTACTTCCATGACTGGCAAGCGCGACGCGCCAATATTCGCTATCGGGACGAAGACGGAAAAGTGAAATTCGTGCATACGCTCAACAACACCGCCATTGCTTCGCCCCGCATCCTCATCCCATTGTTGGAGACGCATCAGCAAGCTGATGGGAGCGTGCGTATCCCCGAAGCTTTGCGTCCTTTCATGGGTGGTCAGGAATACATCCAGGCTAAATCGTAAATAATATGCCCTATTCGTAGTACGGTGATTTATCACTATCGAGACGCAAGTGATTTATCACTATCGAGACGCAAGTGATTTATCACTATTGAGACGCAAGTGATAAATCACCGTACTACGAATACATAAGAAAGGGAACAATAGTGGACTCGATCACGCCAATCAATGTCAGCGATTATGAGGCACTGGCGCAGACGGTGTTGCCGAAGCCTGTATGGGACTACTATTCTGGTGGAAGCGAAGACGAGCTAACGCTGAGAGCGAACCGTGAAGGCTTTGCGCGTCTACGCTTGCGTCCGCGTGTGCTTGTCGATGTCAGCACAATTGATACGCGCACAACCGCACTGAGTTTGCCCATCAGTATGCCCGTCATCATTGCGCCGAGTGCGAGTCAGCGTATGGCGCATCCTGACGGAGAGCTTGCAATGGCACGGGCGGCAGGAACCGCTGGCACAATTATGACTGTCAGCACGGTTGCAAATCATACGCTGGAAGAGATTGCAGGTGTGACAACGAGTCCGCTATGGCTCCAACTCTACGTCTATCGAGATCGGAATGTATCGGCGATGCTGGTGCAACGCGCCCACGCCGCAGGATACCGTGCTATCGTTCTCACCGTCGATTTGCCGTATCTTGGGAAGCGTGAGCGCGAGCGGCGCAACAATTTTGTCATTCCACCACCGCCGTTGCTTGCCGCGAATTTCACGGGTCGCTATGCAACTGGGTCGGAAATGAGTCCTTTGCTCACCTGGGAAACTGTTTCGTGGTTACGTTCGCTCTCACCACTCCCCATCTTGCTCAAAGGCATTGTCACGGCGGAAGATGCGCTACTTGCAGTCGAACATGGCGTCGATGGCATCATCGTCTCCAATCATGGTGGGCGACAACTCGATAGTGAAATTTCCACTATCGAGGCACTTCCCGAAATCGTCGAGGCCGTCGCTGGTCGTTGCGAAATCTACATGGATGGTGGTATTCGGCGCGGCACAGATATCGTGAAAGCACTTGCACTTGGGGCGCGAGCCGTTCTGGTTGGACGCGCACCATTATGGGGACTTGCTGTGAATGGGCAACAGGGTATTGAACACGTGCTACAAATTCTGCGCGAGGAACTAGAACTGGCAATGGCTCTCTGCGGCAAACCTACACTGGCAGAAATTGATCGTTCACTGGTGAAATGGCAAGCCATGTAGGGTCATGATTTATCTCGACTGTGTGCTGTACTCGTTCAAAATGTCGTGATAATGGATGTTAACAAATCATGTTGGAGACCGAGGTAGGACAGATTCATCACGTCCGTTTGACCAATGAACACAATCATCACTACGCGGACGTGATGAATCTGTCCCTACCTCGCTCTCCAGGATTTATTGGGAAGGCTTTGAAATGTATGTCATCGAATAATAATGCCGAACAGAATACGCTTGCTCAAAAACTTGCTTTATGTGCCGATATTTTACGTGATTGTTCGGCTCTCGGCCTACATTTCGCGGAAAATAGCTATGATCGGGAGCGATATACACGAGTACAGAATGTCGCGTTAGAATTATTCGCGTTGGCCTCGGCTCAACCTGTTGCGGAACTCGAACCGCTACGGGCAACGCTCTTCACACGTCCAGCACCCTTTCCTGTTGCGGATGCGGCGGTTATTG
>DAIQNC010000320.1:0-5243 GCA_036788655.1 Ktedonobacteraceae bacterium | reverse complement strand
AACACGTGCGGAACGTGGTCAGGCTTTCGTTTCACAGCGCACTATCGAACTGTCAACAGCGGCACTCGAAAAAGCAGGTTTGAGTGATGGTAAAGACCTTCTGGCTATTGGAGTCGGAGCGGCAGGTCAGATTGATCGTGCGGCAGGCATTGTCACGGATGCACCCAATCTCGGTGTGCATGATATGCCACTGGGAGATATTCTGGGGAAACATTTTGGGAAACCTGTCTACGTTGGTAATGATGTCGAAGTGGCGGCAATGGGCGAGTCGCTGTATGGCTCAGGGCATGGCTATAACAACTTTGTCTGTATTTTCGTTGGAACAGGCATCGGTTCAGGTATTGTGCAGCATGGACGCATGTATACGGGACTGAGCGGAACGGCTGGTGAGGTCGGGCATATGACCATTCAGGCAGGAGGGCGTATCTGTGGTTGTGGGAGTCTTGGTTGTCTCGAAGCCTACGCCTCACGTACCGCTATCACCAAATCTATCCTCGCGGAAATTCATCATGGGCGTCCCTCGGTGTTGTCGGATGATGCCATGCGCCAACTCAGAGAGGGTGAGACAGTGATACGCTCCGGTATTCTTGCCAGTGCCATTCAGCAAAAAGATGAACTCGTCATTGAAAAGGTGAAAGAGGCTGGCGACTATCTAGGCTATGGACTTGCCTCGGTCATGAACTTCTACAATCCTGATGCAATCATCCTTGGTGGTGGTGTTATCGAGGCCATCGACTTGCTGTACGAAACCGCCGTGCATCGCGCTCGTACAACCGCATTGTCGATGCCAGCGAGGAAAACCCCCATTTTGCGTGCCAAACTGGGTGATTTCTCAGGTGTCGTCGGTGCAGCATGTCTCGCGGCGCAAAAGGCTGGCTATCAATTCTCAAATGACAAATAGAACACATTGAGAATTCAACGAACATTGTCTGCTCGGCCCTCATAGTTTATGAGAGGTTCGACGAAGAAAGCAGGTGAGCCAGTGGAAGGAGACACACCGCGAATCGACGTTCGTGCTGTGCAGTTGAGCGATGCGTTGGCTCTTCATGACATTGATTATAGTTTCGAGACCGACCGCATCTATACCTTTCGCACACAAAATCACTTACTGCACAATGACGATATGCCTGATGCAGGGCCAGCGAGTGTCGCGCTCACCTTCGAGTTGGTCGAGACGCCCATTGATCCACCGTACTACAAAAATTTTCGGAAGGATGCGAACTCGCTTGCCGATGTCGAGCAACGCCTACAGGGAAGTGAAGGGGGCTATGTCGCTCTTGCCAACGATGAAATCGCAGGAGGTATCCTGCTGACTATCGACGAAGAGCGTTCCGTGTCGCGTATCAGCGACCTGATTGTAGGCAATCAGTATCGACGTTATGGTGTAGGTTCGCTGCTCTTGAAATGTGCCGTTGATTGGGCGCGTAAACGTGGATGCTGGGCCATTGTATTAGAGACGCAGAGTGTTAACTATCCTGCCATTCAACTCTACCTTCGCAATGGCCTGGAAGTCTGGGGCATCAATCAACACTACTATCCGCCCGGCCCTATCGAACACGAAATCTCTGTACTCATGGGGATGCGCGTTACCGCATAAAGCCATCCCCCTCCCGATAATTTTGAAATTGAAATCCTCGTAGGGCGTTATTCTATAAGGCCCTACGAGCAGGATATCGTCAATTTTTCTCTCAAAGAGATTGAAACACCTCTTCCAGTTTCGGGAAGAGCGGTGCTGGCGTTGGCAACTTGCTATTTGCTGGAACAGTTTCCAGCCGCCACGGCATAGTGCTTACGTCGCCCTCAAAGCCGAGATAGCCGTGTAGTTTCTGTGATGAGAAAGGGAGATACGGCGCAAACATCGTGTGTAGGCCGCTAATCACTTGTAGCATGACATAGATAGTTGTGCCTGCCGCTTCGCGGTCAACCTTAATCTGCCTCCAGGGTGCTTGCTCATCCAGATAACGGTTCGCGGCACGTGCCACATTCATTGCCGCATCCAGCCCACTCTTCATATGACACAGCGAAATGTTATTTCCGACGAGACCGAAGCCGCGCTCGACCTCTGCCAGGATTTCGCGGTCTGCCTCACGTAATGTCTGTGGTTCTGGCACAACGCCGCCGAACTTGCTCTGTAAGAATGTCAATGTGCGATGAACGGCATTGCCGTAGGCCGCAACCAATTCGTCGTTATTGCGACGTACCAACTCCTCGAATGTGAAATTGGTATCGCGTCCCTCTGGTGCGGTTGCTGAGAGGTAATAGCGTAGAGTATCCGCGCTGTAATGATCCAGCACATCGCTCGTCCAGATGACATTGCCGCGACTACTTGATGCTTTTGCACCACCCATCGTCATAAACTCGTTTGCCGGAACATCATAGGGCAGGTTGCGGTCTCCATAGCCGATGAGCATAGCGGGCCAGATGATGGCATGGAATGGAATATTATCTTTGCCGATAAAGTAGTAGGACTTAACAGGCGGATTTGTCTCGCCGGGTATCCACCACTCCTTCCATGCATCCAATTTCCCCTGCTTATGCGCCCACTCGACGGTAGCAGAGAAGTAGCCAATCACGGCATCGAACCAGACATAGATGCGCTTATCCTCGTATCCCTCTAATGGAATAGGAACGCCCCAGTCGAGGTCGCGGGTGATAGCACGCGCACGTAGACCCTCTTTGAGCCAGTTATTCACAAAGGCTACCGTGTTGGGCCGCCAGTGGTCTTTATCCACCGCAATCCACTCTTCCAACTGCCCTTGTAGTTTGGGCAGGTCGAGGAAGAAATGCTCGGTTGGACGAATCTCAATTTTGCTGGTCTGACTGCCACATAAGCGGCACTTCGGGTTAATCAGGTCGATGGGGTCGAGCGTGTGACCGCAGTTGTCGCACTGGTCGCCACGTGCGCCGGGATAGCTACAGATAGGACACGTGCCTTCGATATAGCGGTCTGGCAGGAAGCGGCGATCCGTCGGGCAGTACGGGGACTGCATCGTATCTTTGAAGATGTAGCCCTTTTGATAGAGTGTCAGAAAGAAATCCTGCGTGATACGATAATGATTTGGCGTCCCGGTCTCAGTATACAAGTCCCAGGATATGCCAAGTCGCTTCCATACATCGAGAATTTGCTGATGGTAGCGAGCAACGAACTGTGTGGGTGAAATGCCCTCGCGCTCGGCATCGACGAGAATAGGTGTACCATGTTCGTCGCTACCGGAGACCATCAGGACGTGGTTGCCAGCCATGCGGTTATAGCGAGCGAAGGTGTCCGCAGGAAGATATGCTCCGACAATCTGCCCGACATGCGTGGAGCTTTTCGCATAGGGCCATGCAACACAAACAAGTATATGTTCATTCATCGTAATGATAGTCTCCCTTATTATGAATTACAGGGCGTAATGATGGATATTGACAGATAAAAGTGGACATTGTGCGTTGGGTTCGCAGGGTGTGATAGAATCAGACCCCTACACTGTGGTGGCTGGCACAAAGCGAATAATAGGACCACAGTGTAGGGGTCTGATTCTATCACACCCTGGTAGCCACTTGATAGCCCTACCATATATGTTCACATTCATTTGTTAATCTCTATAATTAGACCCTACATGATATTTCTATTGATAACGAGGTAAAACGAGATTTGAAGATAGCCTTTGCGCTATTATAACAACTTGTTCAATGGGGAACAAGTAGCTAGAACTGCACAGACCACTTTAGTGACACCACTAAAATGGTCTTCTGCCGATTGTTTTGTCATAATTTGCTCGAAATATCATTTTAATGATATCACTAAAATGATCCTATCCGATTTTCAAAGGCTGTATGGTTCTTAAAAACTAAACTCCAATATATCGTGCATACACTGACCTTGCTACCTGCTCATCATCTGTCCCTTTAATAATCGCTCTCGCGTCAGGAAACACTGTTATTTCATAATTATCGGCATTGAAGCGCAAGAGAAATTCGTTGTACTGCACGTCTCCTACTGGTTGTAGTCGTTCAGCAAGCATGGGAAAGTCGAGTCGGATGCCGCGTTTAGTTGTGCCGCGTACCTGAACGGCATTGCGCCCACACAGACTTGTGCTGCCCGTTCCCGTCGATGCATCCAGAAATTCGTAGTGATGTTCGCCACAGACTGGACAATCGGGGAAGCGTGGAATCTCGATGCGCTCATAGGTATTTTCCCATAAGTCCATCCACACCATGTCGTGGCTCACCTTTTCGCTATGCAGTAGTATTTTCAAGGCTTCAGTGGACGCGATGCCTGTGATGGCTCCTACGATGCCGTTTAGCACACCTGCCGTATCGCAGGTTGGTGTCGTGCCGGGCAGAGGCATGTCGGGGAAGACGCAACGTAGACAGGCAGTGTTACCCGGCAGGATGTTCATGGTGACGCCATAGGATGCGATGACGCCACTGTAAATCCAGGGGCGTTGATATTTGATGCAGGCGTCGTTGAGCAAGTAGCGTGTCTCGAAATTATCGGTAGCGTCAAGGATGATATCGGTCTCGCGTACCAGCGACTCGATACCGTCAGCGTTGATATCCTCGATGAGAGCTTCTACGCGAACATCGCTATTGATGCGTTGAAGGCGTTGTTTTGCCGCAATTGCTTTGGGAAGTCGCTGTGCCACATCATCCTCGTCGAAGAGAATCTGACGTTGCAGGTTGTTCATCTCGATGTAGTCGCGGTCCGCAATCACCAGGCGTCCAACACCAGCACGACACAGATTGTTTGCCAGAACGGTTCCCAGTGCGCCACAGCCGATAATGGTCGCGCTGGAGGCAAGCAAGCGTTCCTGCCCGGCTTTGCCAATTGGTCCAAATAACGTCTGTCGTGAATAACGGTCTAGCATAGTTGCGCTCCCTGGTCTTCTTATAGCCTTTAGATAGAGAACTGACCTTTTCATTGTAGCATATCGTGGATGATGACACTTGAGAAAATGGCGCATGTTGCCGATACAAGAAATAGAGAGTACACATCACCAGACTTGCAGCCAGGGCGACTGGACTTGCAGCCAGGGCGACCGCAAGGGTGCGCCCCGACAATAAATAGAGAACATGCCACAAAAGATATGGTAGGGGCGGACCCTTGTGGTCGCCCTGGTTGCAAGTCTGAAAGTCTAGTGATGTTGGCAGTGGTCAATAACTGTGTTACAATGCGAAGGTGAGTATGCCTTTGCTGAACTCTGTAACCGATGAATACAGGAATTTGCGAGAGGCAACGAATGAGTAGCGGGAAGACG
>DAIQNC010000319.1:4050-5247 GCA_036788655.1 Ktedonobacteraceae bacterium | reverse complement strand
CAGGGTCAATCGATAAATCGTGACCCTACGAAGATTTAGAGGGAGATATGAATGAGCCTGACAATTCTCATTATTGATGATGAGCCGCATTTGCCACATCAATTCGCAAGGTATCTACGTAAGCATGGCTATGAGGTATCTATTGCAGCCGACGGTGAGGTGGGGCTGAAAGAGTTACAGAAATATACTGTAGACCTGGTACTGCTCGATCTTCGTCTGCCGAAACGAAGTGGCTTAGAGATACTGGCCGAGATACGTTCACTGGAGCCGGAACTTCCGGTTGTCATGCTCACCGCGTATGGAGACGTGCAAACGGCAGTGGCGGCAATGAAGCTAGGGGCATCGGACTATCTTCTCAAAGGTTTTGACCTGGAGGAGTTGTTGCTGGTTGTGCAGCGTACTCTGGAGACGAGTGCGATGTGGCGCGAATTGCGTCAATTGCGGCGTGAGCGTCGTGATAACTACCACTTCAATTATATAGTAGGACAGAGCGAAGGAATGCGTCAGGTATTCGATCTGGTGGCACGTGTTGCGCGAAGTGATACTGCCTCAGTCTTGCTCACGGGCGAGAGTGGCACAGGCAAAGAAGTGGTTGCACATGCTATTCATGAGCAGAGTCAACGCGCAAAAGGTCCATTTCATCCGCTCAATTGTGCCGCCATTCCGGGCAATCTGCTCGAAAGCGAGTTGTTTGGCTACGAGCCATACGCCTTTACAGATGCCAGGAAGCAGAAAAGGGGGTTGTTAGAGCTTGCCGAAGGTGGAACGCTCTTTCTGGATGAAATTGGTGAGATGCCACTTGAGATGCAAGCCAAACTGTTGCGTGTACTGGAAACGCGCACCTTTTATCGGCTGGGTGGAGGAAAAGAGGTCAAAATCAACGTGCGTGTGGTGGCGGCGACGAATCGTGACCTGGAACAGGCCATGAAAGAAGGCACATTTCGTGCCGACCTGTATTTCCGTCTAGCCGTCCTCAACATTGCACTCCCACCTTTGCGTGAACGTCCCGGTGATATACTGCTCTTCGCGGCGCGTTTTATAGAGGATTTCAACACGTCTATGGGCCGCAATGTGCGACGAATAGATCCGAAGGCGCAACAACTCCTGCTTCACTATCGCTGGCCCGGCAATGTGCGAGAGCTGGAGAACGTGATCCAGCATGCCATCGACGACGCCACGCTCGCCTGACCCGAGGAC
>DAIQNC010000319.1:0-4040 GCA_036788655.1 Ktedonobacteraceae bacterium | reverse complement strand
GTGCGTGAATTGAAAAATGTTATCGAGCGTGCAATGATTTTGAGTACAAGCGACGAAATACATTCCAATCATTTGCCGCAGGAAATCGTTGGTGATAATGAGGCAAAGAATACCTCATTGAGTGACCCCTTTACCGCATGGTTACATGCACTTCCGGCGGGTTCTCTTTCTCTAGAACAACTCACAGAACGTATTGAGCGACATCTGGTTCATCGTGCGCTTGATATGGCACAACATAACCGCACTCGCGCTGCACAGACACTCGGACTAGCGAAGGTCGATCAATTGCGCTATTTAATGCGAAAGCATCACATTGACTGATGCCACATTTATTGATACAGGTCAAAGGCGTCGGCTGGCATATTCATCAATTCTTGTTCGATTTCTTGCCAGACAAGCATTTCCATCTCCTGGTTACTCAAACGGTGTTGCTCATACATTGACTCTTGAAATTTCTTTGTCACACGCTCTCGGAATGTGGCAACCACTGGTTGCTGTACTTCTGGACGAGGCATGAAGCGAAGTTCGATGAGGTTCGCCGGATAGAAATCGTTCTTGTCGAATGCCAGAGCGATAAGATCAGCAAATGCCGCGATAAGCGTGAGTCGCTGTTGCGAGAAATAGTCTTCCTGAGTGCTAGAAGCCAGGAGGCAGCCAGCGATGCGTCCTTCCAGCCGGATCGGGTGAGCTACTGCACTCATCTCGAACTCGCCACGATATGATGGAACCGTCTGGCTTTTTCGCAAGTCACCGCTATACACTGGGTGGCGTGATTCAGTGGCATAACCAGATAGCGATTCCAGCCCCAGAAATAGCACATCGTGTTCGAGGTCGGCTGTCCAGGGCGGTGTGCCGCGCCCTGCACGTTCACGAATGCTGCGAATCTTGCCATCCTTTGAGGGAGGCATACACTGTATGAGTTTGATTGCCATTCCCAGGTTGTTAGGGTCTAGCTGAACGAGTGCTTGCTTGAGTATCAAATCACTCATACGCCAGAAGAGGAGGCTATCTGTGGTTGTCGTGCGAACATTGAGAACCTGAGCAAAAAACCATGATGGTACATGCTCTGCCGAGTCGTCCTTGAGCCACGAACTCATATCGGGGTACTGCTCTGCCAGTGCGCTCAAGATGGCGTCCCGGTGGTTTGACTGTAAGACTTGCACGAGGCGAATAAGGTGTGGACGCTGTGGGTTTGACTCATTATTTGCCCAGCGTATCAGCGTCATCTCAGACATCGCAAGTGCGTTCGCCAGGCGTTTGCGTTCCGATGGAAGCTTGATAATATCTTGTAGAACTTGTGTCCAGGTGGGAGCATGATTTACCATGGGCTTGTATACCTCGCACTCGTACTCTTTTTGTACTATCCAACTTACTTAACTTCGTTGTATATTACCAGAGGAAACAGAGTGCGTCAACGGAAACTGAGACATAGCAGAGAAAAGTTTTTTTATAGGATGAGTTAACCAAAACATGTTGAAAAAATACTTGTCTATATGCTGAAAACTTGGTATCATTACGAATAAGAGCGTCCTGGAAGTTCAAGGAAGCGGTATGGTCATGTCAAATAGATACCAACGTGAGATCGAAGAGATTCTTCGGAATTTAGAACAATCGGAACCCAAAATCGACCAGAAAACAAACGAGCGTCGTCGCCAGAGAGCCACGCCCCCTCCACGCCCACGTCCTCATGTGCGTGTTCATGCAACACCTTCTCTCTCTGCCGTTGAATGGCTCCTCATTGTTGCTGTTGTACTGGCACTTGTTGCCGGTGGCTATGCCTATATTATGGATGCTGACCTCGCAACAGGCATTCTCGCGGTGATAAGCTTTATCTGTGTCGTGCTTATTGCCTGTTCCCAGTTCATTTTTCGGCCACGACAGTCACCGAAATCGGGATATGGAAATGTGACTCGTCTCCAACGTGGCCCTGTGAGCAATATCAAGTCGCGCTGGCAACTGATGCGACTCAGAATGCGATATCGCAAACGAGACACGCACCCGTAAGCCGCTCATGAATGTACAGGTAGTATTTTCGCCATCTTCATCGGTTTGACCCGGCACGCATCAATCCTACGAATAGTAAGATAAACCCGATACCCAATATTGGCAAGCCAATCAGTTGTGCAATGTTTTGTATGCCAATGACCTTTGGATTGGCTTGCAACGGAAAGAGGACGAGAGGAATCGTAAATAATAAAAATCCGACCACCATCACGAGAATGCTCAGGCGTGTCAACACATTTGGCACAGGATTGCTCAGTTGTACCAGTTTCTGTTCATCTATATGTTGCTGCTCCTGTATATGTTGCTGCTCCTGGGTCTTTTCTGCTTCCATGTAATATATTCCTTATGCTATTTACCTACTATCTGACGCAACTGGTCTACGACGCGCTCTAGCTCGGTTGCGGCATCAGTTGCCGACGTTGCACCAGCGACAAGCTGCTCTGTAACCTGTGTCGCAACCTTTAGTGCGGTAGCAAGCTTTTCGTTACTTGCCGATTGATATTGTGTTGCACTCTCAATATATTGGGCTGCCGCTATGACGCGCTCAAGGCGAAGCTGAATGGATGATGGATCGAGCGTCTCCCAGTGTTGTATAAGCTCTATCCCGATATCGTTCAGTTGCCGTGCCGCGACCTTTGTTGCGTCTGTATAGTATTGTACGGCTTGCAGACCAACTTGTGAAGAGTCTACCACCCACATCTGTTCAGAGGCGGCGTCGCGCTGTTTGGTGGCAAGCGTGCCAAGAGACGTACTGCTTTTACGAAGCGCAGTCGCAGATGTCATGATTGGCGCGGTGATGGCACGTCCAACGATAAGCCCTAAAAGGGCAACGAGTCCCCCGATAGCTAGAGCTACGATGCCTGTGAAGACAAGCTGGCGATTAGCAATCAGCGTAACGGTACTTGTTGGACTTAACACCACGTAAGTCCAGGGTATGATCGTGGTACTGTTGTGTACAACTTGAAATGGCTCGTGCTGGTCGGTAGGCTGTACTTCAAATGTTGTGGATACAGAGGTGTTATGTAGCTGTTGAGCCATTGCTGTATCCGCAACGACCCGAACATTTGCCTGTGATTCGTAACGTGCCTCACTACGAATGCTTTGCTGTACCTGTGTTGAAAGCTGCTCAATAGCGGTAAAACGCAGTGATGGTACGGTATCTGCGACACGTACATCGTTCTCATCAAGAATAAAGGCATAGCTCCCGTTGCCGTTATTGTTCTGGTCTGATTGTACAATTGACCAGATGTAATCGAGGTTTAGTGTCGCTCGCATGAAGCCTAACAACGCATGAGTAGTATTCTGCGTGTCTACGACAGGCGCGTAAATATCAAGAGAAGCTTTTCGGGTTGTGGCATCATAGTATACGCCGGATATAAAGGTCTTGAGTGTAAATACTTGCTGTAAATAAGGAGAAGGCACAAGTGATATTCCACGTGTAGCTGGTTTTGTAGGATAAGAGAGCAGGAGATGCCCTGTAGGGTCGAAGAGCGACCAGGTGGAGTAGTTTTTATCACGAAAGATGCCAGCTTCCAACGAGTACACCGCATGTGTAGCAAGGTCTTGATAGCCAGGGCCGGGGGTAGCAGCGAGAAATGCCTGAACCGATGGTACTTGACTCAGCGTTTCTGCATCGAGCAGGCGTTCATTCATATAGGTGTTAATCAACGCAACATGTGACCCGGCATCGCTCTGCATAGACTTTGTTGCCTGAGAGAGTAGTGTGGGGCGTGTCTGAACTTCACTAAAAATAACCGTGATGAGCAATGGTGCAATCGCTGCGATAACAAAGCCAATAGAGACGAGAATAGAGAGTGAATGGCGGCGCGAACGTCCTACCTGCATCCCTTGCAGAGCCATGAAAAACCTCATTCCTTTTTATAATATGTAGTGGCGTGATTTATCACGTCCGCATATAGTACAGGCACATAATCCTGTGAGAGTTAATAAATGATGCCGAGGCGAGCCAGATCGTTCAGAGCCTTTTGTAGGTCATCCAACTTACGATTTGTGAGACGCGATAGTTCCGTGCTACT
>DAIQNC010000318.1:0-5250 GCA_036788655.1 Ktedonobacteraceae bacterium | reverse complement strand
TCTCGATGATCGCTGCCGCCATTCCTTAATGCCTCCTCAGCACCTCTTGTACAATTAGTAAGTGGTTCGACAAATAAAAGAACGCTATCTATATACACGGTTTGTCACCAGGAAACTGCACGCCCTTCCTCTACTGCTCATTACGTTTGTAGCAGAAGTTTGGTTACAACGAGCAAAAACATGTTTGCCTCACCCCGATTACCCCAACCGTCATTCTCTGTAACATGTTATGTTTCTGGTCTATTCCCTTCTCTATTATAGTAGACGTGCAAAAATTCTAAAACGGGGATACCCACAAGTCCTATATACACTTTCACCTTTCCTACCCGTTTCATTGGCACAGGTCACCATTACGCATCTATTCATATTTCCACTTTCATAAAACGATTAAATATACACTTTGCTGATTTTAATGTGCATAATAAATCGCTTAGAGTCTCAATGTATGAGCTTTTCTGTATTGACTTCACTCTTATTGGATGGTATGGTTGATACGTACATTTACGAAGGTGCTTGAATCATGAAAGACTTCGTACATGCCATATTATTGAAGGAACAACTGATGTGAGCTTTAGAAGGATACTATGGAACGCTCGCATCCCTATAAAAACGTATAAAATTCTATTGAAAACAGTAAAGGAAGGTATATATAATGGCAGATTATGCAACGCATCATGCTTCGGTAGCAGTGAATGCTCCTGTTCATCAGGTGTACGCGCTATTCACACACTTCAACGACTTTCCTAAATTCATGAGTTTTGTAAAGGAAGTAACCTATTACGATAATCAGCGTAGCCACTGGGTTGCTGAGGTCGCAGGTCGTCACGAATGGGATGCCGTAAACGAGAACTGGATTCCCGATCAGCAGGTCGGTTGGCGTTCGACGGACGGTCTTGAGAATTTCGGTAAAGTGACATTCCAGCCAATGAACAACAATCAAACGCAGGTCGATGTCTTCATCAACTATAATCCACCTGCGGGTGTTCTGGGTGATATTGGGGAAAATCTCGGTGTTGGTGGTCGCTTCGATCAGGCTCTTCAGAACGACATGACACACTTTGCACGGATGGTCGATGAGGCTCCTGCCGGTGCGCTCGACCCCAATTCGTCGAACTACCTCTTCCATGGAGATAGTGCTGCGGCAAAGGGAACGACGACGAGCCGTCAGAATCAGACCATGTATGATGATCCCAATATGGCACAGAATTCAAATATGCAAGGTACAAGTCACCCGACCTATGATCAGGATATCACGGGAACAAACAACCAGCAGTTGTATCGAGACAATCCCGACAATCCAGGTATCGGTGGTCAACCCGCGCCAGCACCATTGAATGAGCCACTGTCTAACCGGGAAATGCCTGGCTACTAGGTGCAAGTTTCCTGAAACTACCAACTGATAGTTTTGAAGAAATACAAAGTGTCGAGGTGATAAAAATATCGCCTCGACACTATCTCTATCTGAATCTATACGCCTAAAAAAGAAAGATATCTATGTCCCTATCATCTATAGATAAACAGAATACTGTACAGCAAGATGGGCAGAAGGTTGAGGTCAAGAAGATAAGCGACGAAGAACTCAATCTGACCCATATCGTCGATCAAGATATTGAGACACTCGTTGCATTACGTATGCGTGCTGAACGTAATGTTAGTCATCATCAACGCATCATAGAACGTGTTACGCAAAATATCGGCAGACCACGATTTTTCTATGTTATTGTTCTTTTTGTCGCACTATGGATTATCGTCAACACATTTGCAACACAACTTGGCTTACCATTTCATGATACACCTCCTTTTTACTGGTTACAGGGAATTATCAGTCTGGGAGCATTACTCATGTCCAATGTTGTCCTTATCACTCAAAACCGTCAGAACAAACTTGCTGAGGAACGCCGACATCTGGACTTGCAGGTGAGTTTGCTTGTTGAGCGCAAGGTGAGTAAAGTCATTGACCTTCTTGAAGAACTTCGACGCGATGCTCCAACTATTGAAAATCGGCATGATCCACAAGCTGAGGCGATGAAAGAAAACGTTGATCCTCACGCAATTATTACATCATTCAACCAATCTTTGGAGGAAGCTGCGAAAGAATTGTAATATTCATGCGACGTTCAATTTACTCCCTTAAAAATATCTTAGGAAATCCTTAAAGACATTCGGCTACTATCAAAATGGCAATTTTAGCATTGACTTTTGGCGTTTTACATGGTAATCTTTCTATATCTCCAGTAAGGATGGAGTGCCACCAGAGAAACAAAAAGACTCTGGCACCTGATTGTACAGGCATTGCACGAGAACCTGAAAGGAGGCCCTATGAGGTCTTTGAAGAAACCAATTCGCCTATTTGGAGTAGTGTTTCAGATCGACTAGGAGTGCCCGTAAAGGCGGGCCGACCGAGCCTCTGAGCGTCTAACCATACCAGATGCAGACTGCACTCGCAAGAGTTTTGTTCATAAAGAACGGCGCAGCATTCTAACGACGTATATGTCGCGGTAGGTGGGGGTATCCAGAGGAGAAGTTACCGATTTCTCGCGGTAATACTTGACCTATGTGGATTAGGACTCGGTCTATATTATAGGAGATATAAGAGAATGAAGTAAACGAGGGTCAAGCCTTTGCTTGACCCTCACCAATTACGGGAGCATAGAAGACAAACATTTCTTCTATGCTCCCTTTTTATTTGCTATTTATCATTTAAGTAGTTATGTGTAGCAGCCCAAGCAGCATGATAAGCTACTGGCCTTCCTTGTAGTTCTTTATCCTTCCTTATTTCACACTTGACATGTTCCTTCTATGAGGATATAATTCCATTAAAGAAAATGAGAATGATTCTCATTATTAGGTGATGCTAACTTAGGAAGCCCTAAACAATGCGAGAAAAATTGAATGCAAATGCTCTGGCTGTGCTGGAGGGCGTTCGGCAAGCAAATAAAGCAAACGTGCATCCGACCGCGCTAGATGTGTATGAGGTAGTCAAGCAGACACGACCTCACATTGGACTGGCAAGTGTCTATCGTATTCTGCATCAGTTGGTAGAATCGGCACACATCAAAGAGGTTCGTGATGGCGAAGATAGTTGCCGTTATGATAGCCGTACTGGTCGCCATGATCATGCCGTGTGTACTCAGTGTGGTGTCCTCATTGACCTTCCGACAGACGTAGTAGTGTCAGAGAAGATTCTTTCGGATGCCGCTCTTGCTGCTGGCATCGAACTTGCCTCACATGAGGTGCGCTTGTATGGACTTTGTTCATCATGTAAGGCACAAAACGCAATAGCTACCTTAACGACAACATCAAGGAGTATATAGAATGTCTTTAGAACAAGAGCCAAAGGCACAACCAGGAGTTGTTCCCGAAGCAAAGACAGACGGAGTGAGTCCCAGTAGCATCGAGAACCATAGTCATCAGGATAATGAATTAGCTGAAACGCCTCGAACCGTTGGAGGACAACTGGCAGAACTGGCTACAGCTATTACCTCTCAAGATGACAAATCACGTCAATTCCTCTTGCGTGTCGTGCAACCAGGATTGGCAGGTCTTATGGATGGTTCCGTTTCGACGCTCGCCCCCATTTTTGCAACCGCTTTCGTGACGGGCAAACCATTCTCAGCATTTCTTGTTGGAATGGCGTCGGCAACAGGTGCTGGTATCAGTATGGCTTTCTCAGAGGCACTTTCCGATGATGGTGAACTTACCGGGCGTGGCAGTCCTGTGGTACGAGGTGGCATCACAGGTCTCATGACCTTCTTCGGCGGCTCGTTGCACACACTTCCCTTCCTGATTACACAGTTACATATCGCGCTTATCATTGCCTACGTTGTTGTTGCATTTGAACTTATCGTCATTGCAGCAATTCGTCACCGCTACTTTGGCACAAGCTGGTGGCTCTCAATGGTTCAGGTCGTTGGAGGTGGTGCGCTGGTCTTCGCTGCTGCGCTCTTGTTCGGACATGCTTAAAGCTTCTCTATCATCCGATGATGATGAAGATTGAAAATTATATTAGATACAACGTCGGAACCGATGTATCACGTCCGCATGGCATACAATCTGCGTATGGTTATGCGGACGTGATACATCGGTTCCGACGTTGTATCCAGGTTATTTCATCAAAGTTCATTCTTATAGGACGAAAGATATAATTACTCACCGAGCGAAAGTACAGCCATAAACGCTTCCTGGGGAATCTCTACGTTTCCAACCATTTTCATGCGTTTCTTGCCTTCTTTCTGCTTCTCCAACAGTTTGCGCTTACGCGATATATCACCGCCATAACACTTTGCCAGCACGTCTTTTCGCATCGCTTTGACCGTTTCACGAGCGATGATTTTCGCGCCGATTGCGGCCTGAATTGGAACCTCGAAGAGTTGGCGTGGAATCAGGCTTCGCAGTTTCTCGACAAGTGCGCGTCCCTGATGATATGCCTTATCACGGTGAACGATGAGCGAGAGCGCGTCCACCGGATGTCCGTTGACCAGGATATCCAGTTTCACAAGGTCAGCCGCCTGATAGGAGCCAAAATTATAATCGAGCGAGGCATAACCCTGTGTGCGAGACTTGAGTTGATCGTAGAAATCGACAATCAACTCGGCAAGCGGCATATTGTAGGTAAGCAAGACACGCTCGGCCTCGATGTACTTGAGTTCCTTGAAGATACCGCGACGAGTCACTACAAGGTCCATAATCGTCCCAATATAGCGTGAAGGGGTGAAAATGGAGATATCCATGAGTGGCTCCTCGATATCCTCGATTTCGCCGAATGAAGGCATCTCAGATGGATTATCAACCTCTATCATTTCGCCATTGGTCTTGAGTACGTGATATTCCACACTTGGAGCAGTCGCCAGAATATCCAGATTGTATTCACGCTCTAATCGCTCCTGAATAATCTCCATATGGAGCAGTCCCAGGAAACCACAGCGAAAGCCAAAACCCAGTGCATTCGATGTCTCTGGCTCATAAAAGAGTGACGCATCGTTAAGTTTGAGACGATCTAGCGCATCTCGTAATAGTGGATAGTCACTGCCCTCGACAGGATAGATACCAGCAAAAACCATTGGTTTCGCAGGTTTGTAACCCGGCAATGGTTCGATCTCACCAAGCATAGGGGGCAGTGTGACCGTATCACCGACGCGACAATCCTTCACATTTTTGAAGCCCGTTGCCAGATAGCCAACTTCACCTGTCGTGAGCGACGTATCGGAGACAAGACGCGGATGGAAGTAGCCTACTTCAAGCAGGTCAGCG
>DAIQNC010000317.1:0-5268 GCA_036788655.1 Ktedonobacteraceae bacterium | reverse complement strand
TTTCGTCAATGGCGAAGAAGGGAACGCCTTGAATACCAAAGATTCTTGCCCTCTTTTCGTCGGCTCGAACTTCGTTCGCATAGGCATCGCCAGTAAGGACAGTGCGCGTCTCGTCTGCATCAAGGCCAACCTCGGTAGCAAGTTTCACAAGTGTCTCAGTATCCCCAATCGGTTGCCCTTCGGTGAAGTATGCCTTCATGAGTCGTTCTTTCATCTGTCCTTGAAGATGATGTGTTGCCGCGAGATGAATGAGCCGATGGGCGTCAAATGTATTACCACTTTTCGCAATGTCGAAGTTGTAATCAAGCCCTTCCTGCGCCCCCAGATTGACAATGCGCTGTGTCATAGATTTTGCTTGCTCAACACTTGTGCCATATTTCTGTGCCAGTGTTGTATAAAGAGGCTCTTCAATATTACGTGGCGCATGTGGGTCAAGCTCGTAACTACGCCAGATGACCTCGACCTGATCGTTATGTTCAAATTGTGCTAATGCTGTCTCGAAACGCCGTTTGCCGATGTAGCACCAGGGGCAAACAACATCAGACCATATCTCTACTTTCATGTGGAAATTCGCTTTCTGTTCTGTACCTTGAACGTTATGTCAGTGTACAATATATTAACAATAAAAGATACTTTATATCAGGAATAACAATTATGAGACTTGCTTTATTGCCCGAACGCTTTGCTATTTGTCGTCTTCCCTCGCAACAACCTGTTCCCTCGTGGTTTCATTTTCGAGGCGAACTAACCTCAATTACGTACACTTCGGATGAATGCTCTATTGTTTGTCAGGAAGATATCGTGCCACAGGATGTACATTGTGAGCGTGGATGGAAGGCAATCAAGGTGATAGGGCCATTAGATTTCTCACTGACGGGTATTCTTGCCACACTTGCCACACCGCTTGCAAACGCACACATACCTTTGTTCGCACTCTCAACCTTCGACACCGATTATCTACTTATTAAAGAAAATTTTGTCATTGACGCTCAGAAAACGCTTAACCAATCAGGGCATGAATTTGTAGATGCATAATTCATGCCACTGATAAACACGCTGCTCTTTACTATCTGTATCGAATTAGCGAAACTCAACGTATTCCAAAGAGAATATCGACTGTACTTCAGCTTCTACGAGAAGGATGGTATATATGTCCCGTGCAACAAATTCTAATACTCTTCAATCTGAAAATGTACCTACACGAAATAGTGGACACACTTATAATACTCCAGGTCGTTTTCGCTTCATCGCCCTTTTATGGTGTATCGCGCTTATAGCTTTTATCGCGTCCTGTTTCGTTATTCATGCACATCCAAAACCGTACTCGTTCGACCTTTCTGCGACAGAAGATGCACAACATTGGCATCCCTTCGCAAGCTGGGTGAATCCTGTACTCAATTTTCCCAGTCAACTTGATAATCCTATCCCGGCCTATATTGCACTGGGTGTCTGGATTGTGCTTTTGCTACTGGGAACATTGATAGCCTTTCTGAGAAGGTTGAAGGTTAGAGCATTAGCATGGTTACTGGCGACAATTTTCTTTACAGCGACGGATATGGCTTCGGCAGGTATCAATGTGCTGGTCGATAAGATGGTTGGACGCCCTCGCCCGAATCCGCATATTGAACCAATTCATGTCTATACGCCACTTGTGCCATTTCCCACATATCCTTCCGGTCACACCGAACACGATGTTGCCTACTACGGCTTTTTGCTCTACTTGAGCTTTACGAAGCCTGTGCGCAGATGGAAGTATCACTGGTTGCTCATACCTCTGCAACTTTATGCTATCTTTGATATTCTCGCTATTGGCTATTCGCGTGTGTATCTCGGTGATCACTGGCTCACAGATGTGTTAGGTGGCTATCTCGAAGGTGCGATATGCCTGGTGTTTTTCATTTTCCTCTATCGTCTCGTGATTGAGATAATTGAACGGAGACGTGCAATCAGCCTTTCTTGAGATTGATGGTTTTTAACGTGAAGCGTAATGCCTATCAGAGCCGTATAACATATAATGTTGAGTTCTGTTGAGTCACACTTTATTCTCTGGCGTCTCAGCTATATGATGACAGAAGATAATGTGTGATGCTACACGAACTAGATATAAAAGGAGATGAATGATATGTCTATCTCATTAGCGCAACTTATCATCTGGTTGATTATCGCTGCTATTATTGGTCTACTTGGAGAGGTCATTGCGCGTCGTCGCGCTCCTGACGGAATACTTGGTGCAATTATACTCGGCTTCATCGCTATTCTACTTGTGAATGCTGTTTTCCACATTTCCATCAAGGGTGAGCCGTTTGTGGATGGTGTGCCACTTATCACGTCAATAATAGCGGCGGCTGTACTCGTCTTTCTCTGGAGTGCCTTTGCCTATCATCGTGTCTATCGTCGCTACTACTATCGACGCGGATATGAGCGTCGTCGTCCACGTCGTCGCTTTCTCTAAGAACACTTCGCTAAGATAGAAATTGTTTCTATCTCATCCTCTTGCTAACAATGCCATTTTATGCTATATAGCCTGTAGTGAAAAGCTACAGGTTATATAGCATAAAATGCTTTTGGTGCGTACATCTTTCTTCATTTTTAAAAAGTGACGGAGATACAATGAGCAAAGAGAGGTAGCGTATGGACGTTCAGCACAACGTCGCCGTGTCGGTGCTTCACCCTTCAAATGAAGCATTGCAACTGGCATACCAGCAGGTATGTACAAGCTATCACAATGTTGAGGACTTTCGCGCAAGATTGCTAGGTATTATACCGGGTGTAACGGCTGGTAGTTTTATTGCGACAATCGCCAGTAATCCAGAAAAGAGCGCGGCACTGACGAATCTGGTATTTCCATTTGGCATCCTGGGCGCACTGGTTGTTCTCGGCCTTTTCTTTTATGAAATTGAGAATTTGAGACGCTCGACGATGCTCACATTACGCGGTCAATGGCTAGAACAAGCCATGAATATCGTTGGTCCGTTTGCACCCTATCCCGACAATGTGTTTAATGCACGAGATGCCGCTGCAATTATTTACTCGATCTCTTTTGCTGGTTGGGTCTGCATCGCGCTGTGGTTTCCTCTACCAGGAATAGCAATTTATATTACGTTGCTTGTGCTTATCATTTGTGCCGCGCTCAGTTTTCCCTATATGCGAACATTGCAAACACGCATACATCAAGAATATAGCGGTACGAGAAACAGGGCATTGCCTCATGAGCAAGTGTAGTATATCGTTTTACCCTTGCGGACTGTTGCGTTTTGAGAGCAGGAACGCACTGAAATCGGCAAGGCTCTCCACATCCCCTTCGTCGAGCATATTTACCATGCGCCTCACAACCATACGTCGTGGTTGATTGGGGCCGGGTACAGTAAAACCGATAGCCGTGGTCAGCTTAGGTTCGCGTTCGCTGCGAATCTCTTCGGCGACCAGCTCCAGAAATTCGGCGAGGTCGAGGTCTAATGCACGTGCGAGGCTCTCCAACACCTTTGATGATGGATATTTCTGACCACGCTCAATCTCACCAACATAGATTTCTGATAGACCCGCTTTATCACCAAGCTCTTTAATGGTCAGGCGCAGGTCTTGTCGCTCACGCCGCACAACACGCCCGATAATCTCTTGTAAATCTGCTGGCTTCTGTTCGTCTTCCATTGCTTCTCTCTATCCTTCATATCTATGCTCTCGGCATAGGTCACGTTTATAACTATGCTAACAGCATAGATTATCTCTATCATTGTAAACGATAAGCGTGTTATATTCAAGTCAAGCGATGACTATATCGCAACTTGAAGCAAATAAGGTTGTTCAGAAAGGAACATTTCTCATGTTTGTAGTCCCAAATACATCTAGCATGACAACAAACCGCTCACTCACCTTCGCGGAACGGGCCGAGGGACATTCTCCATCGTTTGTTCCGATGGTGTATGAGCGTGTTGATGACACGCCGTCTCACTGGGAGTATCACGTATTGCGTGTTGATACTCGTGAGCAGGAACTTCCTGATGCTGTGACGCTCAACGAACTTGGCAGCAAGGGATGGATACTGGCAGGTGTTGTGCCACAACCAGATAGTACACACGTTTTCTTTTACTTTGTCCGCCAGTCCGTATGACGGTATGTATGGACGAGATAATTAATAGAAGAGAGGAATTGAAGAGTATGGTTTCCAATTTGTTTGTGCCAACCGTTGTAGAGACAACTGGTCGCAATGAGCGTGCGTATGACCTGTTCTCACGCTTATTGAAAGATCGTATAGTGATGATAAATGGCGAGATTGAAGGGGGGCTGGCAAATCTTGTCGTTGCTCAACTGCTCTTTCTGGCAGCAGAAGATAGTACGCGGGAAGTGAATGTCTATATCAATTCCCCCGGTGGCTCGGTCTATGATGGCCTGGGCATCTATGACACGATGCGCTTGCTTCCCTGTCCAGTCTCGACGACGTGTGTTGGCTACGCAATGAGCTTCGGTGCGATTTTGCTAATGGCAGGTGACAAAGGCAAACGCTACGCGATGCCACACTCGCGCATTCATATGCACCAGCCACTGCAAGGCGGTCTGAGTGGACAGGCAACCGATATCGACATCCGCGCACGTGAGATATTGCAACAGCGAGAGATACTCAATGGAATCATTCGGCAGCATACAGGACAGTCGCTAGAGCGTATCGAGCGTGATACGGATCGTGACTTTTTCATGAGTGCGAATGAGGCGAAAGAATACGGGATTGTGGATGAAGTGCTGAGTCGGAGGGAAAAATAAAGGATAGCCAGTGCGCCCACAAGGGTACGCCCCGACAATCCTCTTACCGTTTATCGTCGGGGCGTACCCTTGTGGTCGCACTGGCCTCAAAAATTGTTATTGCTGATATTTGATTGCGGCGATAACCGGGTCGGTATGGTGTTCTGCCATCCGAATCTCGGCTTTTCGCAAGTTGTTCGCGCTATTGATAAGCGCGATATGCGTAAATGCTTGCGGATAATTTCCCAATGCGTCTTTGCCTTGTGCCTCGATCTCTTCGGAGAAGAGTCCCAGGCGACCAGCATAGCTCAGAAGACGCTCGAATAGTGAACGTGCTTCGCTGACACGGCCTTGCATAGCAAGATTATCAACGAGCCAGAAGCTACAAATGCTGAATGTTCCTTCTGAACCACTCAGGCCATCGTCTGCATCGTCAACGTGATAGCGGTAGACGAAGCCTCGGCTATCCGTGAGTTTTTCGATGATGCGGTCAACGGTTGAGCGCATGCGTGGATCATCAGGTGGAATGAAACC
>DAIQNC010000316.1:4820-5282 GCA_036788655.1 Ktedonobacteraceae bacterium | reverse complement strand
GAGTATCGAAAGGCATTAGGTCTGCATGTGGGTGACGAAGTGATTTTACGGTTGGAAGATGATGAAGTACATATATTAACTCCTCGACAGGCCATCAAGCATGCCCAGAAACTTGTTCGTAACTATATCCCTCATGGACGGACATTATCAGATGAACTCATTTTTGAACGTCGCCAGGAATCTGAAAAATGAGTCAGGTAATACTGGATGCCTCAGCATTATTAGCACTCTTGAATATGGATCAAGGAAGCGAGCGTGTAGTAGATGCAATACTACAAGGCGCGATTATCAAAATGTTGAAACGGGATGTACTTATGAAAGAGGAGTGGCATCATCTAAAATGAGCCACTCCTCTTTGAACGAATGACAGAAGTTAGTTACACAGCTTCTTCCACAAGCGCACGTCCTGTGAACTGGCTGTTATACAGGTCAGCGTAGAAGCCGTTCTGTGCCAGCAGTTGT
>DAIQNC010000316.1:0-4810 GCA_036788655.1 Ktedonobacteraceae bacterium | reverse complement strand
TCGACCAGGATGAGGTCGGCGTCACGAATGGTGGAGAGTCGGTGTGCAATGACGAAACTGGTGCGCCCCTTCATCAACTCGGTCATAGCCTTCTGAATTTGAATTTCGGTACGAGTATCAACGCTACTTGTGGCCTCGTCCAGAATCAGTATCTCCGGGTCTGCCAGGAATGCACGAGCAATGGTGAGCAATTGCTTCTGGCCTTGTGAGATGTTCGAGGCATCTTCATTTAGAATAGTATCGTAGCCTTGCGGTAGCGTTCTGATGAAGTGGTCAGCGTAGGCAGCCTTTGCAGCCTGCACAATATCATCTTCGGAAGCATTCTCACGTCCATACGCGATGTTCTCTCGAATGGTTCCGTTGAACAGCCATGTGTCCTGAAGCACCATGCCGAACATACGACGCAGCGATCCACGCTTGAGGTCTGTGATGTTTACACCATCGACCTGAATGCTTCCACCGTTGACTTCATAGAAACGCATGAGCAGGTTGACGAGCGTTGTTTTACCAGCACCCGTTGGCCCGACAATAGCTGTGGTCTGACCCGGTTTGACGTTGATGTTCATGTCCTGCATTAGAATGTTGTCCGGGCTATAACCGAACTTGACGTGATCGAAGGCTACTGCACCTTCTGGATGCTCGATGACCTTTGCAAGCGCGGACTCTGGAACTTCTTCCTGCTCATCGAGCAGTTCAAAGATGCGTTCAGCCGAAGCCATCGACGATTGAATGATGTTGGCAATGTTGGCAAGCTGCGTGATTGGTTGCGTGAACTGCTGCGCGTATTGAATGAACGCCTGTACATCACCAATGGCAATCTGACCTTTCGTTACCATAATGGTTCCGATGACGGCTACGAAGATATAGCCGATGTAGCCAACAAAGCGCATAAGCGGCATGATGATACCGGAAACGAATTGCGCTCTCCAACCTGCTTCGTACAGTTGCTCATTTCGTACATCAAACTCAGCAATAGCTTGTTCATCACGTCCGAAGGCTTTGACGATTTTGTGTCCTGTAAACATCTCCTCAACGTGACCGTTAAGGTCGCCCAGATTACGCTGCTGCTTACGAAAGTATTCTTGCGAACGCTTCGCAATACCCATGATGATTGCTAGACTGAGCGGCAGCGTCAGCACAACAATCAGACTGAGAAGTGGGCTGATAGTGAGCATCATCACGAGTACGCCTACCAGCGTCACTATTGAGGTAATCAACTGCGTGATGCTTTGCTGCAACGTGGTACTGAGGTTATCCATATCGTTGACGGCGCGACTCATGATTTCACCATGTGTGCGCGTGTCAAAGTAGCGGAGTGGCAGACGCGACAGCTTTTCATCGACCTCTTTGCGTAACTGATACATCGTGCGTTGCGCCACGCCAGCCATCAGATACTGTTGAATATACATGAAGATGGCACTAATCACGTACAGTCCTAACAGAATGAGCAGAACTGTCGCAATGTAGTGAAAGTCTATACCAGGAACTGGTTGATGTGTGGCAAACGCTTTATATTTCGCTATGAGACCCTCGAATAATTTGGTGGTTGCAAGACCGAGCAACTTGGGACCGACAACGTTGAAGACGGTTCCGAGAATAGCCATGACCAGTACAACCATCAAAAGGTATTTTTGGGGCAAGAAGTAGCGGAGTAGACGCCTGAGTGTTCCCCAGAAATCCTTGGCCTTCTCTACCGGGCGGCCCATTGCTCCCCAGCCGCCTCTCCCCATCGGGCCACCGCCCTGCTGTTGTTGTTGTGTTCTACGCTCTACACTCATGCTATTCCCTCTGCAATCTCTTCGCTGGATAGTTGTGACGCCACAATTTCGCGGTATACCTCATTCGTCCTCATGAGTTCCTGGTGTGTGCCGATACCGACGATATGCCCTTCATCCATGACAATGATGCGGTCGGCATCCATCACTGTACTCACACGTTGCGCCACAATCAAGACCGTCGCCTCGCGTATCTCCTTTTTGAGCGCGGCACGTAATCTGGCATCGGTTTTGAAGTCCAGGGCCGAGAAGCTGTCATCGAAAATGTAAATTTCTGGCCTTCTGACGAGGGCGCGTGCAATAGAGAGGCGTTGCTTCTGACCACCTGACACGTTTGTGCCGCCCTGTGCAATGAATGAGTGAACGCCTTCACTCATATTCTGAATGAAATCGCTGGCCTGTGCGACCTCGGCTGCATAGAGAACCTCTTCATCCGTGGCGTCTTCTTTGCCATAGCGGATATTCTCGGCGATAGTACCCGAAAACAGCACTGCTTTCTGTGGCACGAAGCCGATTTTCGAGCGCAGGTACTCCTGCGACATCTCACGCACATCAACGCCATCGACTAGCACGTGACCCTTCTGCACATCGTAAAAACGCGGAATGAGGTTGATAAGCGTCGATTTGCCCGCGCCAGTTCCTCCGATAATCGCCGTTACTTCGCCGGGAGCAGCACTGAACGAGATGTGCGAGAGTGCAGGTTCTTCCGCACCTGAATAACTGAACGTCACGTCGTCGAACTCGACATAGCCACGCTTCCCGTCGGCACGTTTGACTTTTTCTGCATCATTGATTTCGGTCTCGATTGCCAGCACTTCGTTAATGCGTGTCGCCGATGCTTCGGCACGTGGCAGCATAATAAACATCATCGAAACCATTAACAGGGCGAAGAGAATTTGCATAGCATATTGTAGGAATGCAAGCAATGCGCCCACCTGCATCTGCCCATTGTCGATGCGGATAGCTCCGAACCAGAGAATAGCCACGCTGGATACGTTCAGCACGAACATCATCAGTGGCATTAGCAGTGCTATCAGGCGGTTGACGCGAATTGCTACATCGGTGAGATCCTGGTTCGCCTCGTCAAAACGCTGCTCTTCGTAACGCTGACGATCAAAGGCACGCACAACGCGCACTCCGGTCAGCCCTTCGTCCAGAATGAGGTTGAGTTTATCCAGCTTGACCTGCATGACGCGGAACATAGGAATGGCACGGCTCATGAGCAGGTAGATAGCGATAGCGAGTATGGGAACGACGACGACCAGAATCCAGGAGAGACCGACATCCTGTCGCAATGCCAGAATAATGCCAGCGACCAGGGTTATCGGAGCAGTAATGACCATATTGAGAATAATGACCATCACTTGCTGTACCTGCGTCGTGTCGTTGGTTGTGCGCGTAATCAGCGAAGCAGTCCCCACTTCATCGAACTCGTGCAGCGAGAAGCGTTCCACATGTTTGAAGAGCGCGGCACGAATCAATTTGCCGAAACCAGTGGCTACACGCGAGGAACAAAGAATACCAATCACGGCCGCTATCGTGCCACCGATGGCTACCAGCGACATGATACCGCCAATGCGCCAGATGTAACCGATGTCGCCTTTGATAATACCGTTATCGACAATATCTGCCAGCAAGGTAGGTAGATAGAGGTTTGCTATTGCCTGTGCGAAAGCAAAGATGATAACAAGCGTAAGTAAGAGTCGATACGGCCTCAAAAACCGTAATAATTTAATCATATTTCTACCTCATCGCCCCAGTAGGAGTGATTGACATTCGCGGATTTCTCATCGAAGTAGTGAGATGCTTTGAAAAGCAGATCAGCAAGCTGATTACTCTCGTCTTCTCCCATGTATTCTATAAGACCAATCATAGAGTCCGAAAAAGCATTCATTGCTTCCTGTGTGACAGCATATCCCTTTTCAGTCAGGGTAATGCTGACTGAGCGTCTATCCGATGGGTCTGTCTGCCGCACGACTAAACCATCGGCCTCAAGCCCTTTGAGTAGCTGCGTGACGCTTGGTGACGTGACATGAAGACGCTTGCTAATTTCAGAAACGGTCATGCCCAGACACTCAGGTCTGACGCCTTTTCTCAAGCTGAAGAGGAGCCGAATTTCGCTCGGCTTATATCCCTCGATGGAGCGTTGATGCCAGCCAGCACGCCGAAATTGCATCAGCGATTGTAACAGCTTCTGTGCTGTTGGATGTGTATGTAAGTCCATTTGCGCTTCCCTCAAAAAAGATAGGTTAGCAATTAAATTAGTAAGTACATTAGTAAGTAACCTAATTATATGTGTTTTATCAAAGAATGTCAAGAGGTATGGCTAGTTGATAATGAATTGTTCGGGCGACATGAAAAGATTTCTCTTCATTGAATATCATTCTTGTTTATAGTATAAATAGCACAACTATTCCAAAGTATAGAAAGAATGACAGAATATCAATGCCCCATAATAAGCACTCAGGATTGTTGAATAGTCAGGTACACTTTTACTGTAGGGAGACATAGCATGGCATATGGCGGCAAAATATTTCCGTTTGTAAAAGCGCACTTGCTGCTCATCATCGCAGGTGTAAGTTGTGAAATACTGTATCTTGCATATCTTGTTCGGCAATTCCCATTACTACGTTATTATCAAGGGCTTAGAGATATAGGTGGGATAACAGACCATTCCTACTCAGGACTCACTCTGTTTGCCGTTGTGTTTCTGTGCCTGTTTGCGTTATTTGGTGTCGCTTTATGGGATATTTATACAACCCATAAGGAAAAGCATACCTTATGGCTTATTCTTGGATTCGGGGCGATGTTTGCTCTTACAATGATTTTTGTCTATCCAGGTACAGCGATTGATATATTTTCGTATATTGCACAAAGCATCATTTTAATCTATCACCATGCCAACCCTATGATTACTCCCGCAGCTTCTTTTCCATCTGATCCACTTATGGGCCTAGCAGGTGGGCTTGGGAGTCGTGGCACACCATATGGGCCGCTTGGACTGCTCATATATGCTATTCCTACATTGATAATAG
>DAIQNC010000315.1:2175-5291 GCA_036788655.1 Ktedonobacteraceae bacterium | reverse complement strand
CGCCTCTTGCATATCATGCGAGACAAACAGCACCGTTTTACGCACATTACGCTGAATACGCAACAATTCGTTCTGCATGCGCTCACGAGTGATGGCATCGAGTGCGCCAAACGGCTCATCCATCAACAAAATCGTTGGATCGGTAGCAAGTGCGCGTGCAAGACCAACACGTTGTTGCTGACCACCAGAGAGTTGTCGTGGAAAGCGATTGCGATATTCGCTCGGTGGCAAACCCACAAGGTCGAGCAGTTCATCGACGCGCTCATTGAGACGTTGTTTTGTCCATCCACCCGCAATTTCCGCAGTAACGCGCACGTTTTCCGCGATATTCATATGTGGAAAGAGACCAACCTGCTGAATAACGTAGCCTATACGCCTTCGTAGTTGAATAGGATTCTCTTCCAGCACATTTTTATCGTCGATCATGATTGCGCCAGAAGTTGGCTCAATCAAGCGGTTGGTCATGCGTAACAGTGTCGTTTTGCCGGAGCCAGAGGTTCCAACAAGCATACAGGTACTACCCTCTGGAACACCAAAGCTGACTGCATCGACGGCTGGTTGAGCCGCTCCTGCATACTGCTTGGTGATGTCATGGAACGCGATTTTATCCATGCAAACTCATTACTCCTTACGGTAGAGATACGACTCAAACACACCCCAAAAAGGCATGATGTCTATTATACGCATAAGCAAGGGGTTTTGTACAAGTTTTCTATAGAGATATTTGTATTCATCAACATACTACGGTAAGGTGAGAAAAAACATCTCAATAGGAAACCGAGATACGCTACCGCACAGGTAACATTGTCTTGTTACATCTCTTTGAAGGTTCGTCGCACGATGCGCTCGACCTCGCGCACATCGGAAATATTTATGAACTTGCCAGCATTCGCTGCTATAGCAAGATTTCTCACGCTATAACCTCCTCCTCCATAACCACTGTATCCTCCGTAGTTGCCATATCCACCATAATTGTTGTACCCGTATGAACCTGCCCTGTTTGGGACAGCAAAAGTCAAGTCTTCAGAACCATCTGTGCGCTCTATGCGACTAATAACACCTATAGTATTTCTCGTGAACGAGTAGACAATGAGCGTCTTCCCGGCTGAAATGGAGAGAATTCGCTGGTCGGTAATTGCGTAAACCGTGCCTCGCAGGTTCGGACGGATAGTAGCCGCCAGAATACCATAAATCAGTGCCATAAACAGAAATACAGCACCAGTAATGTAGAGAGCAAGCGAAGCATCCGCGCCACCTCTTGTATGCAACAATGTCGTAAAAATGATGGCTAAGATAAGCATAATGAGACCGATTGCCCCGAAGACCGCCGTAAGAATCATAAACGTGAGGGTCACTGGCGCAGTTGCACGACGATTGGCAACAGGTCTTCCCATCCAGAGAACACGTTCGCTCTCTTCCAGTTCTCTTGCGATGAGTGAGTCGGTTTTCTGCTGTACTTGCATAGAATCATTCCTTCATATTAAAAAGAGCCAGCTAAAATTGCTCACACAATTATACAACTCTGATATAGATGGGATTTATTTCGCTTTACGAAGCCTTTTTAGCAACTCTGCAATATTTCTGTCCCTACCCATTTGTGAATTAAGAAAAAAGCGCAAACGCTGCTTGTATACCAGATAAAGGGCGACATTCCTGGTCCTGAATATCATCTTGAGAAAACCATTGAGGCGTTTTATCGCCGTATTGAGCGGAAAAATGATGGCTTTCGGCTTTCAACGTTCCACCAATGATATGACCGAGAAACGTGATGGTAATACCGTGATACGGAGTTTTCAGTTCAATACCTTCACTTACATCGAGCAGGTTGTCAATATGCACATGCAAACCTGTTTCCTCGAAAAATTCTCGCGTTGCTGCGTCCTGTAATCTTTCACCAAACTCGACACCGCCTCCAGGAATGTACCATCTCGTCCATTCACCGTTGATGTGATAATGCGGAACAAGTAGTATTTTGCCTTCCTGAATCACCGCTACACATGCGCGTACTCTGATATTTGCCATGTACACTCCTCTCTGCTCTGCCCATAATTATATAACTTCTAATTTAAAGCATTCGTATTAAAAGTAGATCGCTAATTTTGATTGGGCAGGTATCCGTAGTCTGGCGATTCATCGCAGACGTGCGCCATTGAAACACGTCTGCGATGAATCGCCAGACTACAGATAGGCAGAATTTTTCGTGAAGGTTCATCAAAAGAAAAGGAATTTGCTATGAACGAAAAGAAGCCATCAACCTTTAAGACGCTGGCATGGGTGTATAGTATCGTGAGCGCATTTACCGCTATCTCCATTATTGGCCCGATTCTCTTAGACCGTAAAGGGCGACGGGAGCGACGTGCGGAACGCTAGCTACGGCTTTTTGAGCGTTATTCTTCTATCTTTAAATGATGCAACCTGACTCCACGCAATGGTCTCAGGTTGTTCACTTTTGAGGTGAAGCATGTGGGCGAATGGATGTAGCACATGCATACGATCGAGCATGGCGAGGCGACCATAGACAATCGAGACGACCTCATATTCCGGGCTATGCGATACTTGCAAATCGAAGATATGCCCTACTCTTCTGCCATCATGTGTCATAATCTTGCTTCCAAGTAACTCTTGTAACCGAATGATGTGTTTTCCCCTGGCAGGTTTGTATTCTATCAATTCCTCTGGCTCAGGAGTCTCTATTTTCTTATAGCCGCTTCCAGGTATCCAGCGAAGGATATAATCGGTAAGCCAGCGTTCAATGTTGCCTGTTGGATAATTCACCGCGTTGTTGCGCAGGTGAAGTACCAGTTCGACCTTCGCAAGTTCGCTTATTGGAATGGCATGATCAAAGTGATCGTGAAAAATCCAGCGAAAGAACGTGTAAAGAGGACGCGCAACACGACCAGCAAGTGCCTGTGGGCCTGTGAGGAGCGCGACGAGAACGAGCTTACCATCTTCGCGCCACTCGGCCTCGATACCAGCGACACGTCCTATCTCGATATGGTCGGCAGACTCTAATTGTGAATCCAGAAAATCGCCACCTGCCGTGTAGTATGGTTCTGCTGACTGAGGAATGTTCGATAGATGTGATGCATTTATCATATCTGCTAGCCACCTCCTCC
>DAIQNC010000315.1:1920-2165 GCA_036788655.1 Ktedonobacteraceae bacterium | reverse complement strand
GTGATGCTTCTATCATCTTGTTAGCCACCTCCTCCTGTAATAATCGTTAGTGGAAGCGAGACAAGCGCAACAACAAAAGCGATGAGCAAGATAACGACCAATGCGATGTTCGTGAACCGTCCATTCGTCTTATCACCGAGGTAGCGTGGGTTGTTCATAATTATCAGAAATGGCGAGAGCGAGAAGGGTAGGAAGAGCGCGATAATAGTTGATGCAAAAAGTGCGAGTTGAAGTGGGTCGATGCC
>DAIQNC010000315.1:0-1910 GCA_036788655.1 Ktedonobacteraceae bacterium | reverse complement strand
GAGCGCGACCACAAGAAAGAGCGTGAGGACAATATTGAAGCGTGTTGCCTCTACGGGCTTTTTGCTTTCTCCCCATTCCCATCCAAAACCTTGAGCAATGTTGTAGGAAACTGCTAAAGAAATTTCGAGCGCAGCCCCGAAACATGTTATGAATAGAACCGCCGCGAACAGGTAAGCTCCAACTGGCCCAAGCGGTTTTGCCATGATAAGGCCCATCTCGCCAAGTGTGTTTGCATTGATGTTCAAAGGACGTAGCACAATAGCACTTAATATAATGAGTGCTATTGATCCCAAACTGCCGAAACTCATACCTACTATTGCCGTGACACGGTTGAGAAAGAGTGATTTCGTTGACCAGTTCTCTTCTAATGCACCCGATGAATAGAAATAGAGTAGGTAAGGACTGATAGTCGCGCCGAGAATGGCGGCGATGAGATACAGATAGCTGCCCAGTTGCCCTTGCTGAATGGGCGGATGCCAGAGTGTGGTGAGCGTATCGCGTGTTGGCCCACCAAGCGCAACGATACCGACGATAAACGAGAGCGTGAGCAGACCGAAAAGTGCCGGGCCATTTTCGATCCAGTCGAAGGGCGCACGCCACACCATCAACCAGACAATCAGGGCAGAGACAGGGAAAAGGATATGCCAGGAGATACCTGTGAAGAGCGAGAGTGCGATGGACATGCCACCAAGTTCAGCCGTCAAGAGCAGACTCTCCGCGATAATTTCACTTGCCAGGGGAAGGAGATAAAATCGAAAACCAAAATCTTCGCGTATAGCGTCGGCATAGGTACGTTGTGAGACGGCGGTGAAACGTCCAATCATTTCAACAAGTAGAACAACGGCAACAGTAGCGATAAGTACAGCCCAGATGAGGCCAAGCCCGAATTGCGCCCCTGCCGCACCAGAGGTGGCAATAGTGCCAGCATCGAGAAAGCCACCAATCGCTGTAACAACGCCGAGCGCGATAGAAAACCATTGTTTATTCATTGCCCTGCCGCCTTTAGAAATGCTTTGCTAGCCTGCCGTAGGGCGTTTTCTTGACTGTGCCAGTTGCAAGAGCGATCCAGACATGGTGAATCCACTGCTTGTATTGCTGACTTATAAACGATGAGAAGATGATGTAAAGTGCCAGAGTCAGGGATACCTTGTAGCGATGGAATCTGTTGATCTATGCCATCCAACTGACTACGGTAGCCTGCAAAATTTGATGCGGCATAGATAGCAGTGAGCTTACCTTGATGCACATAGCTTAGAGTAGTTGCAGCAGCAGAAAATTCTGCTCCTGCGTTGCCAGCAATTTTTGAGAAGGCACTCTGTGCTAACTGGCAACCAGTAGTAGAAAATAGAAGTATGACTAGTAGCAATATAAACAGCAGGTAGTGCCACTGAATCCGTTTATGAATGATGCTTCCATGCATATCTGCTATCTTTTCGCTTTACGACAACATCCTCTGCTAATTAATACGTCAGTTAATCGATTTGGTGACATAAGACTTGTGATGATTTCCAGTTCTCTCTATCGTATCACATCCATTTCATGCTAAAAGTCATGGGATGCCCTAAGCTTGCATAGACCCCCGTTTATCCTTGTATGTCAGAGTGTACCAGAGCATCTCTGCGAGACGGTTGGATGTAGCCATAACCGTCATTCACCATCATTCTCTATGGTTTTCTATCGGTTTTTGTAGTGTGTTTATGAATTTGGAGAACTACATGCAGCGTAGCGTCGTACACAAACTTGTACTCGCCACTGTCGCCGTGCTTGTGGTTGGCGTCGGCATTTTTAGCCTCACATTTATCGCTCGCGCCAAACAAGATGCACGTGTTCCCATCAGTGGTCAGACCGTCCCACTTATCCGCAATTCCAGCCTCCTCGGTGCTGCAAATGGGCAGCAGCAACTTGCGCT
>DAIQNC010000314.1:0-5297 GCA_036788655.1 Ktedonobacteraceae bacterium | reverse complement strand
GACGTTCCCCAATTCTGGACCGCTCTTGATATCGTCTCTCAAGGACGTATCGCTCCTGCACCAGGAGGAGTGCTTATCCTGCAAGATGGGCAGGTCATCGGCAGCGTCGGAGTAACGGGCGATATATCCGATAATGATGAGGCTTGCGCCATTGCTGGTATACAAAAGGTCGGCTTCGAGGCCGTGACGGGCGAGGAAGCTTTAGGGAAGCAGTAATTGGGAATTCGTAGCACCTCGATGTATCGATGGCGTCTTCAAAGGGGCAAGCCAATCGATACATCGAGGTGCTACGAAGATTCCTCACTTGAATCCGCACTATACAACCACACCATTTCATAAGGTGGAAGAGTCAATGGTTGACTGCTATCATAGGATGTGTTCGTCAGCAAATCAGTTGTCTGCTGATATGCAAGATAGGGTTGCATATTGATAGATTGTGGGAATGGCGTGAAGTTGACTGCGATATAGATAGCTTGCTGCCCTTTCTTACGTGCGAACAACACAATATGAGGATTGCTGCTATTGAGCCAGACGGTAGATTGGTTTGCCGCGAAAATGGGATGAGATTTGCGTAGCGCAATCATATGTTTGAGCTTCTCAAAGATGCGTCCTGCTATCGTTGAAGGGTCATGACGTTGCGCCAGCGTATTCTGATTGGCAAAGGGACGATGCACCCAGCGATTGTCCGATGCCTTAAATGGGTCATGCTGATAGTTGTAGTCGTTGAGTGTGCCCACCTCATCACCGAGATAGACGAGTGGGATACCGCCAACCGTGAGAATAATCCCCATCATTGCCAGGATACGGCGAATTGCCACCTCAACCGCAATGGCATCTCCGTGTTGGAGAGCTTGCTCCAGACCAGCCAGCGATGCCGTTGTGCCACAGATACGCATATCTCCCGTCTGGGCATTGTAGCCAAAGGGTAGACCAATTGCGAAACTTCCATCAACATGTCCCGTGTAAAAGCGATTCAGGAAGATACGGTGAATGCCACCATCAATGCCGACTTCCACACAATCTTCATTCGCAAAGCCCCAGCCTATATCATCGTGACTGCGAATATAATTCACCCACGACGTGTTCGATGGAATATTGAAGCGTTTAATCATGCTATGCTGCAATAGATGCGTCCAACCAGTCGCCATCGCCTCCCACATCAGCACCATGAGCAGAGGATTGTAGCTGATTTCACATTCGCGCCCGATATATTTCACGACCTCATCAGGATGTACAATCGCTTCGGCTTTGAAAATTGTTGCGGGTGCAGCAACGCGAAACAGCATATTAAGTGCTGCAATAATAGCATGTGCCTGTGGGAGATTTTCACAATTCGTTCCCAGTTCTTTCCAGAGAAAGGGAACTGCATCGAGACGTAACACTTCGACACCTTGATTGGCTAAAAACAGCATCTCTCCCAACATTGCATTAAAGAGGACTGGATTGGCATAATTGAGGTCCCATTGATAGCTATGAAATGTTGTCCACACCCAACGCTGCACTTCTGGCATATACGTGAAATTGCCTGGTGCTTGCTCTGGAAAAATTTCACGTAGGTTCTGTTCGTAGAGTTTTGGTAACGTTTCATCGGGAAACATCAAAAAAAAGTCCTGGTACATTGCATCGCCAGCTTTCGCACGTAAAGCCCACTCATGCTCATCAGAAGTATGATTCATGACCATATCGAGAACCAGACTGATGCCGTGAGCGCGTAAATCGCTGGCGAGGTCGGCTAGCTCTGCCATCGTTCCCAGTTGTGGACGCACTTCTCGGAAACTACTGACGGCATAGCCTCCATCGTTGAAAGTTGCAGGTGAACGGAAGAGGGGCATTAAATGCAGATATGTTAAGCCCAGTTCCTTGAAGTAGGGAATGCGAGCGCGAATACCTGCCAGATTGCCAGCGTACAAATCGACATAGCATATGCCTCCCATCATCTGCTCGCTTTGAAACCACTGAGGGTCGCGGCTGGCATCAAGTTCGTGCAATGCCTGGGGTCGAGCGATAAAGGACGTTGCCGCTGTCACCAGTATCTGCTCTAGCTGCTCAACGAAATCTGTGCGACTCCCATAGAGGCTCGATAACAAATCGGAAAGAGCATCGAAATGCTCCTCAAGCCGTGTCAAAAAGGTCGTGCATAATGCATCATTGGTGAAAAGGGCTGCCAGACGTGGGCGCAGCACTTGCCATGTGCTTTGAATAGAATTCATACCGAGCCAAGAGCCTCCATGAGATGTAAGTGAGGTATATTAGAATAGACGTGATACGCAATCATATGTAACAATGTACGAATGAGATAAGCCATACAGTTACATATGGTTGTGTACCTGTTGCATCTTCTTTCAAGGCAGTTCGTGAATGTAGGGTAGAGAGGGTATAGCTCCTGCTCGTGCTACCGAATGAGTTCCAGCACGACTTGCGCGTTCGACGATGGATGCGACGGTTTGTACATCGAGCCGTGAGGGATGGTCGGGTAAGCTGGCTAACAGAGCCGCCATGAGTGCATCACCCGCACCTGTCGTGTCGATAACTTGACTGGCAAGTGGTGCTGGTTGCTCGTAGATTGCATTCTGGAAGCGATAGAGGCAGCCCCGCGCCCCTTGCGTCACCACGACTAATGAAGCGGTTGTTTCTAAGACCTGCAATCCTGCTCGTAAGTCCTCTTGTCCAGTCAGCAATATCAATTCATCGGCGTTCATTTTCACGATATCGACCATGTGTAGCGGCTGCGTGATAATTCGCACGCCTTCCGCTACATCAGGCCATAAACGGGGACGCCAGTTGACATCATAGGAACAGATAGCTCCAGCCTCATGTGCAATATTCCATGCCTCGAAGGTCGCGGAACGCGCTGGCTCCTGCGTAAACATCACCGAACCGCCATGCACAATCCGAGCCTCACGTAACAGCGTTGTATTGAGGTCTGATATCTGTAAATAAGCGTGCGCCCCCACGAAAAAGTCGAAATCCGGCACACCCATAGAGGAGAGAACAACGAAAGCCAGCGTCGTGTAATGCTCATTATCGTCGAAAAGGCCACGCACATCCACGCCTTCCGCCTGTAACAGCTTACGTAGACCCACACCAAAGCCATCACGCCCCACCTTACCGATGAATGCCGACGACTTACCGAGCCTTTTCACACCAATAGCAACATTCGCAGGTGCGCCACCCGGTAAGGGAACATATGACGGGGCATCAAATAGCGACACATCCTTGCCCGTGGAAATCATATCAATCAGGATTTCACCAACCGCGACAACATCGAACATACTTTTTTCCGCCTTCACGTGTTTGATTTTGGGAAATATAGTATAGTTTATCATTTTGGGGTAATTGTGCCAATAATGCCGTCGGTTACAAATGTATGAGCATAATCATGGAAATTGACGAAATGAATTGAACATTCGTGAAGTGGGAACAGGGTGTAATGAATTATACCCGTACATTGCAGCATTATTCCAAAAGTTGTTGATATTGGAACGTTCATGAGGCTTACACGCTCATATCAACGCTACCATGTACGGGTATAATTTATTACACCCTGTCCCCCATTTATCAATGTTGCTCTAACGCTACCATGCTCATCACTATTCACGTGCGAAGAAATGAGATTATACCAGACCGAGCCAATGCAAATCTGCGCGTTCTTCCCACACAGCACGGATGTTCTGATATTGCTCCTGTGTAAGATTGCCCTGTGCAACCACATTCGCGTTCTGATGCCAGCGGTCGGGGTTCGCCGTACCAACAATAGCAACATCGACGCCCGGCACGGTTAATGTGAAGCGAAGCGCGATATCAACGGAGTCGGGATTGTTCAAGAAGTCGTATTTGAGGGTTTGTAGACGTTCCAGGTAAGGATAGGCGTAGTCGTTCTTTTCAACGTTCTTACGTGTCCAGACAGCTTCTGCGATAGGTCGCTTGGCAATGATGCCCATGTTGCGCTCACGCGCCGCCGGAAGCGTGAAATCTATCTCTTGCTGATCGGCGATGCTGACCGAGGTTTGCAAGGTATCGAAGACATCCATTTTGATAGCGTATCGTGCATCTTCGTTATCGCCGCTGTAGCCAATGAAGCGCACCTTACCTGCTCCACGTGCCTTCTCCAGTACGCGCACCACCTGTCCATTGCGTAGCACATCGTATGAGCAACTATGGAGTTGAATCAGGTCGAGATGATCGGTGCGTAGGCGGCGTAAACTGCGGTCAATGCTTGCTTCGAGCAGACGTGGATCCCAATCGGGTACGTCGGGTAGTTCTCCGCCTTCATTATGACCACATTTCGTGAAGAGGAAGTATTCGCTACGACGGTCGGCAACGGCGCGACCAATCAGTTCTTCGCTATCACCATAACATGCTGCCGTATCTATTACATTCAGGCCCGCATCTAACGCACTCCCCAGCAATCGCTCAACCGTCGTTAACGATTGACCCGCTATCTGCACACCCCCGAAGCCGAGGACGCTGACCTGCATTCCAGTCTTTCCAAGTGTTCGCGTTTCCATGTATGACACTCCTGCTTATGAGTAATTCACCTCTAAGCACGTTTCGTTGTTCGCAAAAGTGTCACAGAGTATTGTTATCAAACAGACTTACGCGGCGTATGAACGAACATCAACCTGTACACCTGCTCGCGCAGCTTCTTCAACAATAGTAAAAAGCTTTTTCGTTGTTGTTGCATCAATATACGCCTCACCGCATACTTCACATACCTCAGCAGGCACATGTTTGAAGACAACTGTTGTATCATTTCGCTCAAGCGTCATTGTCGTCGTCCCTGGCTGCATATCTCCCTGCTTACACACGATACACGTCATAACTTTCTTCTCCTCTTAAAATCTACTTCCCATATTTTTGAATCAGGTATATACGCTGTAACGACAATTTTTCTTTTATTCTCATCATCTATTGCAACCACTACATGCACAACTTTATCGTTAATGCGAGCAGACAATAATTTGCTTGGATAAGGGGTATCATCTGGATAATCTTTTATTGTTTCACCATGAGCAAGAACATTTTCAACATCTTCCTCACTTATGCCTCTTTGCGCCATTCTTTACAACAGCATGACGTTGATAGATAACACTATACGCATCCTTACCCATAGGCAACTCCACGCCTCATAGAATTTTTATATGTTCGGAACCCAATCTCTGGCATGTGGCAATTGTGGCCCATTATCATCGTCTTCGTCGTCTTGCTCTTCTACTATAGGTGATTGCTCGTTGCTTGGGCGCAACTCTAAGAGAGCCTCTAGTTCTGCTTTCTTGTAGAGGCGTTGGCGTTTGATG
>DAIQNC010000313.1:0-5312 GCA_036788655.1 Ktedonobacteraceae bacterium | reverse complement strand
TATATGCAAGAACTGAACATCAAAGTTCACTACCTGCATTCGGAGATTGATACCATCGAGCGCGTTGAAATTCTACGTGACTTACGACTCGGCGTCTATGATGTGGTTGTCGGTATCAACCTTCTGCGTGAAGGTCTCGACCTGCCAGAAGTCTCGCTGGTCGTCATTCTCGACGCCGATAAAGAAGGCTTCCTGCGTTCTGAGGGGTCGCTGATTCAGATGATTGGACGCGCCGCACGTCACGTCGAAGGACAGGTTATTATGTATGCCGATAACGTGACGCGCTCCATGCAACGCGCTATTGACGAGACCAACCGCCGCCGTGAGATTCAGGTGAATTTCAATGAAGAACATCACATCACGCCGCGTGGCATCAAGAAAGAGGTCAAGACGCTTTCCGAACGCATCAAGGCAATGAGTGGTGTCGCAGTCGAAGAGTCGGACGGCAAAGCAGCTTCTGTCGCACTCGCAGGTATTCCACGAGACGAGGCTGTGCGCCTCATCAAAGACCTGGAGTCACAGATGCGGAACGCCGCCAAACAACTCGACTTCGAGCGTGCTGCACAACTCCGCGACCAGGTAATCGAGATTCGCCGCTCAATGGTCGAATAAATCATACAGGCGCAACGAATCGCTCCCCTATCTGTAGTGTGGCGATTTATCGCAGACGTGTACATAGAAGGACATATATGGCTCACCTACCCGAACACCCAACCCTTCCCGAATTGCAACAATACGTCGATGACATCTGCAAAGAGCGTGGCTGGACAAAAGACAATTATTCCGAAAAGTTTTTGCTCTTCACCGAAGAAGTTGGAGAATTAGCAAAGGCTATACGAAAAACACAGGAACTCTATCAGGAAAAGGCCAAGCAGAAACAGGTTGAGCTAGAGGAAGAGTTCGCCGACGTTTTGAGCTACTTGCTCGATCTTGCAAATTATTTTCATGTTGACCTGGAAAAAGCCTTCCGTGATAAGGAACAGGTCAATGAAAATAGAACCTGGGAGTAGCTTTTCCCTTATCTTGTCTGTATCAAATGCTCACTGCGCTCCATAGCGGCGTTTAGCAGAGGAAAAAACACTATGATTCTCGGAAAAGGTTCGACAACAGCTACCTTGACGACAGAGGATGTCCAGGAACTGCTTGCAAAAGCGGACGAGCAATTCTTCAAAGGGACAGACCATGACCTGACGAATAAGCGCGTCCTGGTGATTATTCCTGATGGGACGCGCACTGCTCCGATTCCGTTGATGTTTCGCCTGCTGTATGAGCAATTTGGGCAACGTGTCGCACAACTCGATTACCTCATCGCGCTGGGAACCCATCCAGCGATGCAGGAAGAAGCCGTTGACCACCTTGTCGGCGTACACGTTGCCCCACGAGTCAACGATGAGGAAGGCTACACCATCAAAACGTCCTCTATCGAGTCCCTAATCGGCGTGTCTGCCGCTCAACGTACAGAACGGTATCCCAACGTGCGTATCTTCAACCACGAGTGGCACAATCCGCAAGCACTTCAGACCATCGGGGTTATTCCGCATTCAGAAGCAGCCGAGTTGACCAACGGACTCCTCGCCGATGACGTTCCAGTCAGGCTCAACCGCATGATCTTCGACTACGACCTCGTATTGATATGTGGGCCAGTCTTTCCCCACGAAGTCGCCGGATTCTCCGGGGGAGCAAAATATCTTTTTCCAGGTATTGCGGGGCCAGATATTATCAATTTCACGCACTGGCTTGGCGCACTGTCCACAAGTCTACGCACCATCGGCGTCAAGGATACTCCTGTGCGACGTGTTATCACGCAAGCCGCAGAATTTGTGAAACAACCTCTTCTGTGCCTGGCAATGGTTCTGCAAGGTCAAAATTTGCACGGCCTCTACATCGGCGACCACCTCGAAGCATGGAGCCAGGCAGCCGATTTGTCGGCGCAACTCGATATCGTTCATGTGGCTCATCCATTCCAACGAGTGCTTTCCGCACCAGCCGAAATATACGATGATTTGTGGACGGCGGCGAAGGCTATGTACAAAACGGAGCCAGCAATTGCCGATGGGGGTGAGGTCATTATCTATGCACCGCATATCACTGAGGTATCTTACACACACGGCAAACTGATCGACGAGGTTGGCTACCATGTCAGAGATTACTTCGTCAAGCAGTGGGATCGCTTTCAACACGTACCGGGTAGCATTCTGGCGCATAGCACACACGTGAAGGGAACGGGAACCTACGATGCCGCCACTGGCATTGAAACGCCGCGCATCTCTGTGACGCTGGCTACTGGCATTCCAGAAGAACGCTGCCGCCGCATCAACCTCGGTTATGCCGATTATCGCAAGATCAATCCTGAAACGTGGAAAGGACGCGAGCAGGAAGGGATTCTCTACGTTCCACATGCCGGTGAGGTACTCTACCGCGCTCCAGGTATATAGCACTGGTGTAAAAGAGAGTGAGGAAAGAGATTCGTTTTGAAACAGTGTAACATAAGCTACTTGAAACTCTGTTGTATACTACCTCTTGTCTACATGAATATTACATGGCTATACGAAAGGAAAGATAGATGCCACATCGTCCCGATCATCATCATGAACAGCATGGTCACCATAACCACAATGAAGAGCAGGAAGAACAGCACGTGACTCAGAGTGAGTATCTGAGTGGTCCACAGATTCTTCCACATCGGGTACGCCCAAACATGACTGTTGCAGAGCTTATTGATGAGCAATTTCAGGCATACAACGCCGCTCGTCTCAGTGAAGCCGCTCATCTTTATGCGGAAGAGATGCTATTGCCAGAACGCGACACAACTGTCGGCATGACAATGGCAGGTGCGCTCACGCCAGCAGGTCTTGGCGGCTGTGTCCTGACCCTCATAGAGTATGGGTTCGTTGATTTCATCATCAGTACAGGCGCGAATCTCTACCATGACATGCACCACGCGCTCGCAATGTCGTTGCATCGTGGCGACTTCCGCACAGACGATACACAGCTTCAGGAAGAGGGCGTTATCCGCATTTACGATATTCTGTTCGAGGACAAGGTGCTGCTCGATACGGATGCGTTCGTGCGCGAGGCTCTCAAAAGTCTGCCCAATCATCCCATCTCGACATCTGAACTACATCATCACCTTGGGACACAATTGCTCCAGGCTGGCGTCAAGCCAGAATATTCCGTACTGGCTCAGGCTGCCGCATGGAATGTTCCCATTTATACGTCATCTCCTGGCGACTCTTCGATTGGTATGAATGTTGCACGTAATGCCCTCGATGGGAGCTTACTGACACTTGATCCGCTCGCTGATGTCAATGAGACGACGGCTATTGTGCATCATGCAACGCGCAACGGCGTTATCATTCTCGGTGGTGGTAGTCCGAAAAACTTCTATCTCCAGACACAGCCGCAGCTCTGGGAGGTTCTTGGTATTCAAAAGGGTGGACACGACTACTTCATTCAGATTACCGCTGACGCACCACATTGGGGTGGTCTTTCCGGCGCAACACCCTCGGAAGCAGTATCCTGGGGCAAAATCAAGCCGGAGCAATTGCGTGATACTGTTGTCGTCTATGGCGACTCCACGATTGCGCTCCCACTGCTCACAGCTTACACTGTCAGTAAAGCACAGCCGCGTCCACGGAAAGAGTTGTTCTTGCAACGGAAGGCACTTTTGAAAGAACTGCATAGTGCCTATGAAACAGGAAAGCTCTCTCGACCTTAATGCAAAATAGCGATGTTCTCCATCTAATAGCCAGTACACATCCTTATTAGATAGACATAAGCTGGCTATTAGGTGTACGAACAAGTTTGTATTAGATGGAACAGATTTCGGCATTAGATACAATGCAACCAGAAAGGCTTGCTTTTTTCTGACATCTAATGTATAATATCCTCCTGTGTGCAGTTTGTACATACCACCATCTTTCAGCAGTACGTCATCCTCGCTCAAGGGATATGCGCGATAACAGGGACACGCTGCATAACCACTATCACTCCATTGGAGGTTTTTCGATGCTTGTTCATTTGATGTTAGAGTTGTATCATTGTGATCGTGAGCTTCTGAGCGACGAATCACTTATCCGCCGCGTTCTCGACGAATATCCTGGACGTGTCGATATGGAGAAGGTCAGTCCTGTCCATCTGTACGACATTGAAACGTCGAATCCGTTGGATGCAGGTCTTTCCGGCTTCGTGGTCATTGCGCAGAGCCATATCAGTATTCACGCATGGCCTGAATATGGTGAGGTTGATATTGACATCTGCTCCTGCAAAGAGTTCAGCCAGGAAGACGCTATCAACTTTGCGAAGGAGATGTTCAAGACAGACGACGTAGAGACTCACTTCGTGGTACGCGGCAATCGTTCTCTGCGCCCCGATGTTCCCGATCCAGCACGTTACGAAGAGGCAATGGCTGCTCGACAAGCCAGACAGCTTACTGCGGGGGTGCGCTAAGGGCAAGAAGGGTAAGAAAAGGCGAGCAAATTCTTCGCTCACATTTTTCCAGGCATGGCAAGTACCAGAAGAGTGAGAAATTGTCCAAGTGTTTGAACAATTTCTCACTCTCATTATTTATGGAATTTAATGAGATAGTATCACTACTTGTGATACCAGCGAACGACTTATTAGTGGAAGAAAAATGATATGAACGAAGCATCCATTACATCTATTACACAATTCGGCGCACCTGATGCCCCTTTTTCTGACCCTGCGAACGCACGTGTCACTATCATTCCTGCTCCACTTGAATATAGTGTATGCTATATGGAAGGGACACAACATGGCCCACAGGCAATCTTAGATGCTTCAAGTCAAATGGAACTGTATGACGAAGAGTTAGATTGTTGTCCTATCGAAATTGGTGTCTACACTCGTCCCATTCTGGACTACACGGATATGGATCATGCGATTGCCTTGAAGGTGACGGGAGATGCGGTACGCGCGGTTCTTGAGCGTGGACAACTACCACTCACACTCGGTGGTGAACATTCGCTCTCTGCCCCGGTCATCGCCGCCGTTCACGAACGCTATCCCGACCTGACTGTTGTACACATCGACGCGCATGGAGACTTGCGTAGTGAATATGAGGGAACGCCACTCTCACATGCATCAATTGAACGGCGCGTCGTCGAAATGGGCATTCCACTTATGGAGATTGGCATTCGCAGTTTCAGCCCGGAAGAGGCCGAATTTATGAAGACAAAGCCGAATGTATCCATCACATGGGACTATCAGATGGCAAATGGCACTGCGATTATTCCCTGGGAACGCCTGGGCAAGCATACCTATGTCACCATAGACCTCGATGCCTTCGATCC